>QJYE01000360.1 GCA_003235785.1 Nitrospirota bacterium | reverse complement strand
ATTTGATATTTGGGAGAGACGAGTCTGTAAATATTGAAGGAAAACCGAATTTACGACACGAAAACTTCCTTCAGCTTCGCGGCAATCCACACTTTGATGATAGCCTGCCGTGTCACACCCAACCGGCGAGCTTCCTTATCCAGTGACTCAATCATCCATCCACTCAGGAAAATCCACATTCACCCGACGTTGTTCTTGCCCTGGGCGCGAGGCTTTTTCAAGATCCAAATACTTGATGATATCGTCTCCAGAATCAAATTTTTTATCTAAGTTTTTCGCTTTCATAAAGCAAGATCTCCTCTGTTCGAGCCCGCCGCACCGAAATGAGCCGGATTCGGTCATTTCGAAACGTCATAATGGCCGACCAATGTTCATATTCAATTTTTCCAATGACCACCCACCGAGGTTCATCCTCCATTTTGGCCTAAATTTCCAAACGGTTAGGATCATTCCACAGAGTTTGCACCTCTTCAAAATCAATTCCGTGTTTTTTCCTACTTACTGACATTTTTGGTCTCATCAAATTCGAAGTCCATAATGGTATAAAAATTATATTATTTCAGGCGAATTCGTCAAATCTTTCTCCTCCCATATCTAGATAATCATGGCCGAGAATCATATCTAGAAAGAATTTTTCGTGAATTAGAAAAACCCTTTTCCTTTCGCGCGTACACCGAAAAAGAATTGGGCACGGCTCTCGGAGATCTTCTCCCCAAACTCACCGGCCTTCATTACCACAATGGCTTAGACCCCGCTTGGTTCGGCCTCTGAGATTTCAAAGTCATGCTGCTCGAAAAACCTGGAGGCATGAGCATCGGGCAACAACCCGCCTTCAAAGAATCCGCTGGCTTCCGCTGGTACACCCAACAGTAAATTTGGCGAGTGGTGCCCGCTCTACGATTTTTGTATTGCGAGGTCCACGAGGATGCCTTCGCGGAGGCCGTAATCGCTGACGAGGCATGTTTCAAAATCGAAGGTCTCCATAATTCGTCGAAGGATGACCGTGCCTGCGACGATGACAAACTCGCGACCCGGTTCGAGTCCCGGCATTGCTAGGCGCTCAGAACCCGTTTTTGCCATGAGGTCTTGCTCCAGCTGTTTGACGGTCGAGAGCGTGAGTTCATAGTTATGAACGCGGGTACGGTCATATTGCTTGAGACGTTGAGCCATGGCTGCAAGTGTGGTGACGGTGCCCGCTGTTCCAACGAGGGGGATGCTTGGCATCTCTCCAAAAGCTTCCACCACTTTGGCTACTTGTTCATCAATACAGGTTTCGGCATTCTGAAGGTCTTGCGCTGTTGGCGGATCATGATGGAAGACGCGCTCCAACAGTCGCACGACGCCGAGGTCCAACGATTCCACTAAAGGACTGTGGCCCTTTCGATTGAGAATACATTCCGTACTGCCGCCGCCAATATCTAACCCTAAAAAATCGGTGATGGTCGTGGGTAACCCAAATTGAAGGCCGAGCAAGGTTCGCCGGGCTTCCTCTTCGCCCGTTAAGATTTCGACATCCCAGCCTGTGTCCTGTTTGACTCGCCGGAGAAATTCCTGGCGATTTTCCGATTCACGCACCGCACTGGTGGCCACAACCCTCACCGCATCGACAGAACATCTCTCCGTTCGTTCCCGCCATTCCTTAAGGGTCTGCACTACCCGATCCATCGCTTTCGGGGACAATCGTTTATGTTGATCCACGCCTTCGCCAAGCCGCAAAATTCGTCTATCGGCATCAATCTCCTTGAAACTATTCGGGAGGTTCACCTCTGCCACGAGTAACCGGCAGGTCAAGGTCCCAATATCAATGCCTGCTATCCGCATAAGTCGACAGCCTCCTTTTTGATAAGTCAATCGACGCCTGACATGCATATCTTGCATCGTTGTCAATCATCATTGATTGTGCGGAAATTGTCTTCACCTTCTTTTCCAGTCTGATATTCCTGTGTTAGGATTTTAATCTTGGCACCATCTTGGGTATACGAGAATTGAGTTCCCCTAACTTACAAAAGGAGAGCAGAATGGCGCAAATTCATTGCTGCAAATGCGATAAGGACAGTGATCCCATTACCGATAATCTGTTTATGGGAAAACTCGAAGAAGAAATTAAGCAAAAAGTCTGTCAGACCTGTTGGAATGAATGGGCCGGTCCCGGTGGCACAAAAACAATGGTGATTAACGAATATCAGCTCAATCTTGGCGATGAAAGCGCTAGGGCCACCCTAAAGGCGCAGATGCGCACGTTCTTGAAATTAGATGAGACAGCTGGTGAATTTAAAGATTACCGACATTGATCACCATCCAAATATACCCCCTTCCTTCTCAATAAGGTCTGTGTGAGATCAACCAAGGGGGTATTTGGCTAAAGACTTTCAGGCTACGGTTGTCGCCCCATTCTCTCTGAAAAACTTCCTCTTGATGGATTTTCTGAAGCAAGGTAGGATTATGGTCATGGATACCCCATTAGGCAAAGGCATGTTTCTCATTGCGACCCCGTCACTGCGTGATCCCAATTTTCGCCAGACGGTTATTCTGTTGTGCGAACATGGTCCGGATGGAGCATTGGGTGTCGTATTAAATCGGCCAACCGAGATGAATATCACCGAAGTGCTGCCCCAGATGCCCGTCCTTGAAGGCCAAGCACACCGCGTCTTCTGTGGTGGACCGGTTCAGAAAGATAGCCTACTCGTGCTGTATCACCTCAATGAAGAAGTTGAAGACACTCATGCTGTCCTGGATGGTGTCTATCTTGGAGGGAATACGGAGACCCTCAAACGCATTCTTGAGGTTCCCGCCGAGGAAGAATCTTTCCGCGCGTATATGGGGTATTCCGGATGGGGACCAGGCCAATTGGAAAATGAAATGAAAAGTGGTTCCTGGCTGACCATGCCAGCCAAACCCAATTTGGTCTTTGATAACGATTCCTTGGGCTTATGGGCTGAAATCCTCCAGTCCTTTGGAAAGGAATACAGTATGTATGCCCACATGCCCATCGACCCCAGCCTCAATTAAACTTTTCGGACTTGTCGTCCCTACCGTTTACTCATTCAGTAATTTGGCTTCGGCGTCCTTCTTCTTTGTCAATTCTTCTGGAGACCGCTTCCAGGTGTCCGCATCAATCACTAACCACCTTGTTCCCGTTATAGGATCCAGATCAATCGACAAATCACGATAAGGAACGGAGAAGGGTTTTTGAACCCAACGGGGGACAACATGTTTGACGCTCAAATTCCCCCACAACCTGCTCCACCAGGAGGCTCCACCAGTATTCAAGTCCAACACCACCCCTTCCTGTACACATCTCAGCACTTTACCCTGTCCCTTCCACACAACCTGCTGCGACCGCCCATCACATGGTTTCTGAAGAATCACGATATCGATCATTTTCCCTGTCATTGAGATGAGCCAGGCTTTGACTTCATTGTTTGAGTCTGTTGAATCCATCACCCAGGACGCTCCAGATTTT
This sequence comes from Nitrospirota bacterium, assembly GCA_003235785.1. Classification (GTDB taxonomy): domain Bacteria; phylum Nitrospirota; class Nitrospiria; order Nitrospirales; family UBA8639; genus Nitrospira_E. Next base: position 1,365 of record QJYE01000360.1, on the reverse strand, counting down.
CTTTGGCAGATTTCTTTCAAAAAATATCACGGCGTACACATCAATGATGCGTGGCATTGCGCTTCAATTCAATTGACCGAATCACGTGAAACCTGACAAGACCTAAGGGCATTTTTTTGATAGGGTGTAAGAACTTGGACGTCATCTTCCAGATAGTATACACCAGGGCCATTAAGGACCTTTCGTCATACCCACAGTCTTTGGCAGGTATCCATCATTGAAATCCAAAACCCAAAGTGGATTCCTGATGGATTCCCGCCAACGGTTTGCGGGAATGACCGAATGGTGAACGTAAACCGTCTCGCTTCCTATTGTGTCGCCATATCATTACAGATTGCTCGATAGAACAAATCTTGAGTTTTACAGATAATTCATGACTACGCACACACCAAACCCGCCACCTTCTTGGCTACAAAATTTCCTCACACTGCTTTTCGGTCCCAAAATGCTGGTCATGCTTTTGACCGGCTTTTCTTCCGGGCTCCCGCTTTTACTCACGGGCTCAACTCTCAAATTTTGGATGCGGGAAGAAGGGCTTGATTTAACAACGATCGGTTTTTTTGGACTCGTGGGACTCCCTTATACCTTAAAATTTTTGTGGGCTCCCGTGATAGATCGGCTCGTCCCCCCATTTGGCGGACGTCGTCGCGGATGGATGCTGGTGACCCAACTTGTCTTGATGGTATCGATCGCCTCATTGGCCTTCACAAAACCATCCGTTCATTTATCGGCCATTGCCCTCCTCTCCCTATTCGTCGCATTTTTTAGTGCGAGCCAAGATATTGTCCTCGATGCCTATCGCCGTGAGTATTTACACGATGAAGAGTTAGGAATAGGCTCCTCGATTTTTGTGAATGGCTATCGTCTCGGCAATCTCGTGTCCGGGGCCTTGGCCCTGATCTTAGCCGACTACCTTTCCTGGTCTTCCGCCTATGTCATCATGGGGTTATTCATGCTGGTCGGGATTGTGACCACGTGGTATGCCCCAGAACCTAGCATTGAAGCTTCGCCTCCCACATCATTTCAAGAAGCTTTCACCAGCCCTTTTCTGGAATTTATCCGTCGCCCGGAATGGATCTCCATCCTCTTTTTCATTTTATTATATAAAATCGGTGACAGTATGGCCTCTGAAATGTTGGCACCCTTCTGGGTGGATTTAGACGTTTCAAAGTCCACGGTCGCGGGAATTGTTAAAACCTTTGGCCTGACCGCCAGTATCGGAGGGGGAGTCTTAGCAGGGCTGGTTGTGTATCGTTGGGGCATCTTTCCCTCTCTTTTCATTTTTGGTTTGCTGCAAATGATTTCAACTGCTGGTTTCGCCCTCCTGGCGATCTTTGGCAATCACCTCATTTTACTCACCGTAGT
>QJYE01000041.1 GCA_003235785.1 Nitrospirota bacterium | reverse complement strand
GGAGGCTTCAGCTTTTAGCCATCATGGCGAAGTGTTTCGGTGTATGGGCATAGGCTATGTGAGCTATTAAGTCGGATGTTCCTGAGTCACTCGTCCCCTGCCGGCTGCGAATTTCTCTCCTGTGTTGTGTGGATCCCTGTTCCTTCATTTCCTGTTCCCTCCCCATGAATGGTTTCTTGAATGCTTGCGAATGTTCATTGGTCACGAGAGAGTTTCCTGTGGTGGATGTTGGGGCTGTTGAAAACAAATGGCCCATCTTATCAGGATGGAATAAGCAAGGCGGCGTTCTCGCCATTTTCCCCTGCTCACGTAGTGGAACTACGCCATGCTCGCTAACCATGGGTTCACCTTTCAGGATGAGCCAAGCTATTTGTGGCCTTTACTTCGGCATGGCTCAGGACAGGACGAACTTTTTTCAACAGTCCCAGTGATTGAGACGTAAAGGTCTCTGCAAGGACCACGCAACGAGACCAAGCTGGTTTTTCCAGGATAGAGAAAAATGCTCAGGAGGGAAGGGATGTCCGGAGAGCTTCGAGGTTCTTGATGACGAGCAGATCGCCATTGGTGGTGGCGACGGTGATGCCTTCATCGCACGTTATTCGGCATTGTTCAAACTGCTCTTGTTGCTGCAGTGATTGCGCCAGCGCAAAGTAGGCTGCTGAATAATTAGGCCTGACCTGAATGCAGCGTTCTAAGGCAGGAATGGCTTCAGCCCAATTTTGGTCACTCATATAGGCTTTCCCTAAGCCGAACCAGAGGGTTTCATCGTTGGGGTCTAATTGTAAAATTTTTTTAAATTGTTCGATTTTGGGATTGGCCATCGTAGGTGAATTTTCCTGCGTGATGAATATTGGCGACATTGAAGAAGTGTCACCGTATCATGTGTCTCCACGCGTTGTCTAAGAAATGAGGCTATGCTAGGATTTGCCACGATTTTCCTTCCTCAGATGGGTCAGAGTGAGTCGGGCATTCGTTGATTGTCTCCCCTGTGCAAACTTTTTTCCTTCATTTTGAGAATAGGTAAGCATGGCACGCGTAGGCTTTGTGTATGATCCGAGATATCTGGGCCATGAAATGGGGCGTAGTCACCCGGAATCCCCTGAACGGCTTCGAGCCATTTGTGCACAATTACATTCGTCCGGCACGTGGTCTCGCCTCCATCAGGTTACGCCGCGTCCGGCCGAACGACAATGGATTGAATGCATCCACCACACCTCCTATATCGATAGCCTTGAACGACGTTCTCCCGAGAACGGATACGCATTTTTGGATCCTGATACGTCAATGTCCCCAGGCACGTTGGATGCGGCATATTTAGCAGCAGGTGGAGCGCTTGCCGCTGTTGATGCCATAATGAATGGTGAAATTGATCAAGCATTTTGTGCTGTACGTCCACCTGGACACCATGCCGAAGCCGATCGAGCGATGGGATTCTGTTTTTTTAATACGGTGGCTATTGCGGCACGGTATATTCAACAACAGTATGGGTTGCAACGCATCTTAATTGTGGATTGGGATGTGCATCATGGGAACGGCACGCAACATGCGTTTTATGATGACGCCTCTGTGTTATTTTTTAGCACTCATCAATTCCCCTTTTATCCCGGTTCGGGGCGGGCTACGGAGACCGGGGAAGGGCCGGGCAAGGGATTCACGATCAATGTTCCGCTTTCAGACGGGGAAGGTGATGACGAGTACCGGGAGGTATTTCAGAAGGTTCTCGTTCCGGCCGCCGACACTTTTCGACCTGATTTTGTGCTCATTTCGGCCGGATTTGATGCTCATCGGGATGATCCTCTGGCAAGTATGAACTTGACGGAGCAGGGGTATTCGGAGTTAACGGACATTGTGGGCTCAATCGCAAAAAATCATGCGGGTGGTCGAATTCTGGCATGCTTAGAGGGTGGGTATCATCTCAAGGCCTTAGCCAACTCGGTTGATCGGCACCTTCAGGCTCTGCTGGCTCATTCATGATGATGAAACCCAAACGATCCTGGCGGCCGCGAGTCTGGCTGTTTCTCGTCTTGTTGATGGGAATTGGGGTGTATTATTTTTATACCGAAGTGCGCCCTGTGGTGATTTTTGGCTTGCGTGACGATTATGCGCATGCCATTCCTTACCAACAGATTCCCGTTGGCCTGCAAAGTTTAAAAGCCGAGGAATGCGGGAGGTGCCATGAAGAAATTTATCAAGAATGGAAGTCGAGTATTCATGCCCAGGCGTTTCATGATCCGTTTTTTCAAGCCTATTGGAAAAAGGATAAAAACATTTGGGTCTGTTTGAATTGCCATACGCCCTTGGAAAATCAGCAGCCGACGTTGGTTCAGGATATTCCCCGGGGGCGGGTGGAGAAGGCGTTTGAAATTCCCAATTATCGCTTCGACCCGGAGTATCAAAAAGAAGGGGTCACGTGTGCGGCCTGTCATGTTCGAGATGGGAAGATACTTGGTCCCTATGATGACTCCGTCGCTCCTCATCCGACTCAATTTGATCCCTCTTTCCGGACGACGCAAGTCTGTTATCGGTGCCATAGTGTGGTCTCTGGTCCCACTCAGTTTTATGCTGGCGGGCCTTGCGGGACATTTAATGAGTATGAAGGGACATTTTATCAGAAAGAAAAAGGCCTCATTTGTCAAAACTGTCATATGCCGGAGGTCCAGCGTCCAGCGGCCAAGGATAGTCCTATTCGGTTTGGCCGCCGCCATCTCTGGCGAGGAGGCCATGATCCTGACATGGTGAAACGGGCTGTGGCTGTGCAGGTCCAGGCGGATCCGCCTGCGCCGCAACCTGGAGAGGATGTGACCTTGACGCTCACGCTGATTAATGCGGGGGCGGGGCATAAGATTCCCACCGGAGACCCGGATCGGCATTTTACCGTTGAGTTTTTGGTACGCGATGCGCAGGGAACCGTCGTGCATCAACAAGTTAATACGATGGGCCGTTGGATTCTCTGGCAACCGGTGATTGTAGAGATCTATGATAACCGTCTTTTACCGTTAGCCAGTCGGGATTATACGTTTGACTATGAAGTGCCCCAAGTCGAAAAGGGGTGGAGCATTCAGGCACGAATTCGGTATCATATTTTGACAGATGCGCAACATCGGATGCTGAAGGATGATTATAGTTTGACGGGAGATGATCCGTATGTGTTTACCGTGTATGAACGAGATTTTCCATTGGGGCCGACATTGTCTGTGGCGTTAGATGATCAAGCGATCGATCCGCGAGTGGGGTGTGCACGGCCCTCTGAGATCGGCTCTACTGACGAAACGACAGGGATGTTTTCACTTCATTCATCAAAGGGATAATGAGTTATGACAGCGACGAACAACATGTTTATTGATACCGAAACGTTGTCTCAAAATTTGGGGCGCGAAGATTTGGTGCTGATTGATGTCCGGGGGGAGGCAGCCTATAGCTCTCATATCCCCGGAGCGGTACATAGTACTTGGCATGAATACAGTGATCCTGCAGCTGTGGCAAAGGGAGTGTTGAATCCGGATATTTCCCAGCTTGAACAGCGGCTTCGGACCTTGGGAATTAACCAATCGAGTGATGTGGTGATTTATTCCAATCCGTTTGATAATTGGGGTGATGAAGGACGGATGTTTTGGATGTTGCAGTATTTGGGGCATCCCAGCGTCCGTATTTTGGATGGAGGCTGGGTGAAGTGGGTTGCCGAGCAACGGCAGTTTGCCCATGATGTGGTGAAACTGCCACTCGGAGACTTTACGGTGAAGGTCCGTCCCGAACTTATGATTACGAAAGATGCGTTAAAAAAAATTGTGAAGGGGAAACATCCCAATACGGTGATTTTGGATGCTCGAAGCGTCGAAGAATATGCCGGGAAAGAAATTGACGGGTTGCCGCGGGCCGGGCACATTCCGACAGCCGTCAATATTCCTTGGAACCGGTTTTTGCAACCGGATGCGTCAGTGAAATCTCCGGAACAAGTGAAAAAGATATTTGAAGATCATGGGCTGCGAGAAGACCAGGAAATTGTGACCTATTGTCTTGGAGGGGTCCGGGCGGCTTGGGTGTATTGCCTGCTTCGCTATGTGGGGTATGACCAGGCAAAAACCTATCCAGGTTCTTGGTGGGAATGGTCCCGAGATTTTGCGGCACCGGTGGAGAAAGACGTTAAGCTGCTCTATAAGGTCTTGAATCCGGAGCAGACGAAGCCATCTTGATCTTGTTCCGTCGGCGTGAGAGGATGCAATAGTCTTGGATATGAGGTGCGTGGAGTTTTTATTCTTACATAATAGAAGGAGGTCAGGGATGAGTATTCGTATGATGCTGAAATGTCTGGGAATTGTTGGGGTTGTGGGATTGTTCGCGATTGGAACATGGGGCTCGGTGGCCATGGCCAGTGCCAATCCCCATGTGGCTGAAGCTATTGCCCATGCAGAAGGCGCGGCTGAACATGGTGGGATGGGTCATGCCGATGCGTTAGTGGAGCATGCACAAGAAGCATTGAAGCATGCCCAGGCCGCACAAAAAGAGGTGAAAAACCCGCATTTGGATGAGGGCGTCCATGAACTCATGGAGGCCGTGAATCATGGCAAACAAGGACATGCCGAGGTTGGCACTAAGCATGCGAATAGCGCCGTGATGCATCTGAAAGAGGTTCATTGATCTCTCACGTTCAATGATTGTGAAAAGGCGGGTGGGGGCAACTCTACCCGCTTTTTTTGTGGATGAACAATGATGAATGGAGGAAGAAACCATGAAGGTCGGATTTTTTCAATTTGACCCGCAGTTTGGGGAAACCCAACGCAATTTGGAATCGGTCCTCCATGCTATCAAGACCTTCCAGGGGCATCTCTTGGTCTT
>QJYE01000353.1 GCA_003235785.1 Nitrospirota bacterium | reverse complement strand
GCTTGGCCCGGTTGACTCAATCGTTGCTCCGTATTTTCAAACGTCACGGGATAGCCGGACCCACTTTGGAATTGGATAGCAAAATCCTGCAAATCGGCATCGTAATACCCATAGGAAACCGGTGGGCCTTTTTTCATCCCTCGCGCATCGACATAGACCTTTCCAGACAGCCCATGAGATTCAGTCTCCATCCCCTGATCAATCATCCTTCGTGCATGAGTCACGGTCGGAGCATCAATCCGACTTACCATGAGAAGAGGGAGGAGCCACTCACCCACCTTACCGGCATACCCTAGGTACAACGGATTAGGAAGACGGCCGGCAAGAGGATAGCTTCCGGCTTCCCACCACAGGAAACTGAGTTCGCTATCCACACTGGCACTGGCATCAGTCTGTTGATATCGCTCAATTTCCCATTGCGCCATATTCAGGACGCCCCATAAGCCATAAGCCGCCTGTACAAGTTCATAGGCATGTGTGCGTGTTGCAGCCGACGGTTGATGCATGAGCCTCGCCAGCATTTGCTGAACCGCCACTTCATCTCGCTGGTGATCAACCGATACACCAGAAACTCCTTTCACTTCAGCCTTCACTCCTACTTTTCCAAACATTCGTCTAATGACTTTCTCCCGTATGCCGAGCAGTCTTTCCTTTTGCTCAAGATGCGCCTTGTCCTTAATGTCTTGATGAAGTTCATTGAGTAATGCGACCAGCTGTTTTCTCCATTGAAGAATCGTCGCTGGATCAGCCGACAGGGCTGCATCAGAAGAGGGCAGAATGGACTCAAGAGAGGGCTGCGCGGCTCCAGACAGACTCGACTTCTGGCCCCGTACCTGTTGCTCTTGTTCACGAAGGAGGCCTATGGCCGACTGCTTCCATTGCTGGGCATCATCGATCCATTCCTCTTCTTCTGCTGTAAGCTGCGGAGCCTGCACCCGCAAAGGCACGCCAAAAATCGTCACCAAGACCTTCGTGGTCTTGGACAAACTTTTTCGGACTAAAGCCTCTTGCACAGGCTTGATCACAGCCTGCTCATAAATCTCACGACTGATCGTATCCGTGAGCGGAAGATTAAGATCTACACGATTGCCCAGCGGGATGCCTCGCCGCTCCATGTAGTAGGTGGCTAAATCCAGGCTTTCAGGGCTGTGTACATTGGCCAGAACCACCACCTGCTCAGGTGCAAGCAAAGCCATGACTGGAAACGGAAGAAGACACCCCATCAAAACCATAGCTAAGAACGCATAAGACCAACGCATCATCTTAATCATGATGACCACTCTACCTGATCGACGATTCAGAGGTCCAAGCTGCTTTGCACAATAGTGGTCAATCAAGTCAAGTGAAATCGGCTCGCGGTAGACAGGCCGCACCCTGTTGGCTATGATCCGCCCATGTCGACCAACCTGTTTTTCCATCAATGGTGTCAGTACCGTCATCTCACGCTCGCACAGCTATCCGCTCAATCCAACGTTGCGCTCGAAACCCTGCAGTCTCTGCAGAATGGGAGTCTGGACCCCTCCCTTTCTCTCCTCGACACCATTGCCATACAACTCCAGATTCCCACTTCGTGGCTTCATTACAACCCACACACCATTCAGCGGCTATGGAATGATCTTGATGACGAACAACCTGAACTTCCCAACGATCATTCGATTGATCCAATGTTTGAACGTATGATCCAAGTTCGTCGTGACCACCCTGAGCTGTTTCTGTTGCTCACCAGCCTGATCCATCACGGGGACCCCAAACTCATTCGCGCAGCCCAAGTCAACCTCCAGAGCTTGTTCAAACAGATTCGTCCAACTACGGTGCCATGGGGTTCACGTCCTCCTGGCCATTTCGAACCCCCCAGCGACTAAACCACAAGAACCTATCTCAGTCATTCATTGGACAGCCCTTGTTCGCCCTGAGCAGGCTGTGAAGCGTGGCATATCAAGGAGTTACGGAAAGCACTGCAGAATGGAAATGAAACTCATCGAGGAGGAAAATTCTCGGGAGGGTCGAACGTGTAAAGAATTCGAGTGGAAATTAACGAGCTAATGCGCCTTGAACGGTTGCAAGGAGCTCATCAAGAGTAAAAGGCTTGTGCAGCAGGTAGGGAGACATGGGCATGGCCATCTGGCTCTTTGCCGACGCCTTATCAACATACGAGAGGGTACCCATGAGGGTGATGAGGGGAATATCTGGGGACTGCAAACAAAACCGACGGAGAAGCTCCCCTCCTTCATTTTCTAAAGACACCACATCGGAAATAATAGCAGCCACACCAACATGTTTATCGCTTTGAAGACCTTCCTGACAGGTTGCCGCCTCCATCACATCATAACCAGCGGATTCCAAGGAGAGAGAAACGGAATCTCGAACCAATTCATCGTCCTCAATGACTAAAATTTTCTTCATGCCCTGAAGAGAAAGCAAGGAACGTTCCTTATTCATTCAGACTATTGACTGACAACATTCATCATTTTTTTCAACGAGTTATGAAATTGTATTTCTTGCTGCTCACTGGAAATCATGAATGAAAATCCATGCATATTGAAGGAACCAGCCTCCAACAGAACATGTGGAATAACAAGAGGGAGTGACGCAGCAATGATTTCCTACCCTCTCAGCATTTCTTGCACGCAAGTTAACGTATGCGAGTAACCGGCTCCCCTTGCATACTGTGGCTGTATCTCCAAAGCCACCATATTTGAATACCCAACCCAGTCAACGTAGCCGCCACGCCAACATATAATCCTGGAATTTTGCCATAAAGAATTCCCATCATGAGTATGCCAGTACTTCCCAACAAATAGAGACTGACTGCCTGAGTGATCGACCTGGTGGCACCTCGTGACACGAGCTCTCCTTGAAAGTAACTTTCCCAAGGACTTATCGCTGGCAAAATTACGGCCATCCAGAGCGCCGTGCCGGCAAGCGACGAGAGCTCAGGACTCAATGCGGCCACCGACTCAAACCAAAAAGTGGAAAGCGGCGTCGCGGCAATCAGGAGCAAACTCCCACTGGCACCCAGAGAGACTAACCCCACAAATTGTTGTAAGGGTCGAAGAAAATAGGGTTGTCCATAGAACGTCACCACCACCTCCTGTATGGCAATGCCAATACTTCGAAACACAAAGGTAAGCCCCCCTAATACTGGCCATATCGCAAGCGATTCCAAGGCTCTCGGCATACGGCTGATCGCCGCACTTCCGATAGAGAGTGTGGCTAACATGATCAGGGGCGTGAGGGCTAAGGGCCAATAGAACTCACTCAGGCGTTGGAGGGTCAGCCGATGCTCTGACACGCCATTGCGCTTTTTCAAATCTCGCAAGATTGGACGAACACACCACAGCATAAAGCCGGCTTCGAAGAGCACCCCAGCCGAAAGGGCTGAGGTGGCCACAAGAATGCCTGGCAGGGTTTGTATGGCCAACCCGACGAACAACACGGAAGCACTGACCCCTAACCGAAGTAGCGTGCCCACACCCACCAGGCGTGTCCGACTCACTCGAATCACCATGCCTTGATAAAATCGCCTCACGGCAATCGCCATGGTCCAGGGAGTCATCACTTGCAAGCCTAATCGGGCTGGCTCCCAAATACTCGGTGGTGCGCCCAAGAGCGTTTCCACCACCACCCCATACAAAGGAGTAAAGGCAAGGGTCATATGCACCAGCGTCAACCCTCCCCCTACTGTCAGAATAAAATTCCGCATCAAACAATAGGCTGGCCAGTCTTTGCACAAGGCGGTTGACGCCACCAAAATCATGATGATCGGGGCTTCGATCAAAAGAGAGAGCGGGAACACGACGCCCCCATAGGCAGCTAAATGAATTTTCGGATCTGCCAGGCGCGACACCGTGGCGGCCACCAACAGCAATTCCACTCCCATAAGGAGCCAACTGCCAGCCAAGGGCCACCACATACGGAAAATGGTCGAAAGAGGGGAAGAAAAAAGATGTGGCACGGGTTCTGAAAAATTTAGAACACAGTCACGCTACAGAAGGAGATGACGGTTCAGAAAGACTCAAAGGCCTGGTTGGATTTCAGATGGCACAGACATCTGAAACACGGTGCGAGAGTTTCACCGGCTTGCATGCGCACACCCCTTGGCTTGGGCACAAGATTACCACAAAAACCGACACAGGCACCAAGCCAAGGGAGCTTATGAGATGGAGTCGCTGGAAGAATCTGTATCCGGCCAACACACCGATGCCACCAATTCAGCCTCTTCGCTCTCCTCGGATGGCATCACCTCGGACACATCTTCAGGGGAAGCATCTTCAGACTGTGTTGAAGGACTCATTGCATCCCCAGCCATTTCCTGAGTGTTTTGTGGCCCCTCATACGACGGCTTCCATGAAGATACTTCAATCTCACATTCTTCGCCGGGGTACAAACGAAGCAAATCCAATTGAGTCACCCAACTTTTCACGTATTTTCGCATACTGGTTCCTGGCAATATACGGGTACCCTCTTCTGAGTCTTGTTCCCACATATGCCAGCCATGCCCCTTAAGATGTAGTGTACGTATCGTTTGGTGAACGTCCTCAATAGTTTCAAATGAAGGCTGGCATAAGGGAATGCGTTGCGATTGGAGAAGGCGCATCCCTTTTTCGGCTTTGTCGGCCAAAACTCGATCCACTTCCACTTGCTTACTTCGAAGTTTCTCCAACATTTTCACGCTATCGCCTTTTTTCTCTAAAATTTCTTCCCGAAAATCATTGGTTAGGGCAATTACGGTCCCCAGCCCAGGAAGCATCTGACCCTCATCCATATTCATCAATCGCGCCACTTCCGCATAGGACTTAGCTCGTTGACTCACCCCATAGCGCCCAATCAGTTCCGCTTCATCCACTAATAAA
>QJYE01000490.1 GCA_003235785.1 Nitrospirota bacterium | reverse complement strand
ATCTTCTGGTGGAATATTAAAGGGTCAGACTCGAATTGTTGCTCTAGCCTCAAGAGTTTGAAGCTTCTGGCGGTTTGAAGTATTGATTCGAGGTTGACCGCTAGGAGCTAGGGGATGGTGAGCGAAAAAGTGACTGAGCGAGGCCAGATTTTGACGATTTCGACGGCCCATAGTGGGAGTATGGGCCAAGAAATCGGCGAAATGGCCCACTTAGACACTTTTGTAGTCGATTCATCCTAAGTTCGACAGGCTCTAGGGCATGGCGTTGCTTAGGGTGATTGGGCCAGTCGGGCGAGGTTGGCGTTTGTTTGGGAGAGGACTAGAGAAAACGCTGCAAAATCGGTATCTGTCAAGGAGTGACCGCCGGCACCGCGGTCGGCCAAAATCAGGCCAATGGGTTTGTTTGGTGCATATAAGCAGCCGGCAAATCCTGGTGCGTTGCCCCAGAGCTGGAGGAAGTCTTTTGGTATTTCGTGGTTCTTGCCTTCTTTTCCTAATGAGGGGAATTGAATCGGTTGATATTGGTGTAGGAGCCGGTGCCAAAAATTTCCTTTTATGAGGGGACAATGGAATGCGGTTTGTATGGCATCTGATTGTGCTCCATATCCAATTTTTGCCTCCAGCTTATCTTTCCCCGGTACTACAAAGGCCAGCAACACCCGTTCGAAGCCGCATGAGGCATAAAGGGTATGGGTGGCAAAGGTGAGTAGGTTGGAGGGCTCTGGGATCTTCATTGCCGCAAGGGTGTATTCCAACAACAAGTTGCCGGTATTCGATGGAGAAGAGGATGCAGGTTGAGCGCACTTCTGGGAGATTTGAGTCGGAAAGCATTCTTCTTGTTCGGGCTCTTGGTCCTTGTGAAGGGTTTGTTGGATTGCCAGAGTCAGTTTCTGGAGTTGTTGATTCTGTATAGGGGGGTAAGATGGATTCTCATCCGGAGTTAAGTGTTGGTGATGAATATTGATCGTCGAGGCAATTTCAGAAGCTTGCATGAACGCATTGGTGACCGTTTGCTCCAATTGAGTAAAGGAGAGAGCGTAGGGTGGGAGAAATTGTTGAATGAGCGACTGGAAAACCTGTTCTTGTCCAATCCCTGAAGGGTTGAGAAGGCAATAGCTCAGTTCATTTGCTGCCCGGACAATACCCTCCATTATTTGTTGGTCACCTTCAGGACGGGTTTTTGGCCAGATGGGTTTTTTCTCTAAAAGATGAATCAGGCTGTCAGGTAAATGCCAATGTTTAGCCATTGTGGCTGCAATGATTGGTAAGGGACGGCCCAGAAGAGCCAGTTCGGCTTTTGGCGCTTTTGTTGGGTCTTCCAATCGCAATGTTTCCAATTGTTCCGCGACGTCCGGACGACATAGCGCCAAGATAAGATCGCCTAGCGAGTAGAGCATCGCATTAGTAAATAAAAACCCGGGTTCGGGATAATTTAGGGTCTTGCCAATCTCTTGTGCCTGGGTTCCGGCCACGAGGGCTCGTGCCAGGATGTGCTTCAGGCAGGAGGTGTTGGCTCCGAATGTATCGGCTTGTTCAATGAGTTGAGCGGCCACGACCATGGCCTGAATGACATCAAATCCAATGAGGGTGACGGCATGGGTTGGGGTTTTAACCGGTACGCGGGTGTGGTAGGCGGAGCTGTTAGCAATTTTGACGATGTTGGCCATCATGGCCTGGTCTCGCTTGATAATGTCTCCAATGTCGCTGGCGCTAGAACGTTTGTCCTGAGTAAGATTTAAGACTTGAATGCAGCTTTGCCGAAGAATGGGTAGTGTTTCTGGAGCACTTTCCAACAGGCTTTCCAAAAAAGAGGGGGGTGTGTTTTTGTTGAGGTCGGCCGTTTGCTTCATTGGGGCATTGTCACGGAATGGAAAAATGATAGTTGGATCTCACGTTCATTCTCGGTAAGATTGTCTGTGAGATTAAGTTGGAAGGTTTTGTCCGGAGCGATGATGGGTTCATTTTTCAAATGATGCGAGGGTAATATATGAGAAATCGAATTTCATGCTCAGCCCAAGAGCTTGGCCAATTAGATCCTGATATGGTTCAGTCTGTGGTTGGCGGGCAAGTCTTTAAAATTGGCAATCAGTATTTTTCTGACCAACGCGTGAATATTTTAGAAGCCAATGGGATGCAAGTTGTGGCGGAGGTCAATGGGACATATGGGGTCTATTCCCAAACGATTAAGTTGCGTGGGGGAACCTTGTCAACCAAATGTTCCTGTCCTTCCACGGAGCAACCGTTTTGTCGGCATTGTGTTGCCGTGTTATTGCACCAATTCCATAGCGGACCTACGCCTCAGACTTCTTCGAAGAGTGATTCTCCTAAGCCTCCAACCCCAGAGCCACGCGCTGAGGCTTCTCCTTCTTCCAGTGAGGCTGCTGCAACCGTGGACTTAAATTTTCGTGAAGCCACGTTATTTATCGATTGGATTCAGCAGGCGGTGGGTCCGTTGGGTAAAGAGGCGATTTTGCCTCCAGTTCCGGAGGCGCTTCGTGGGGTAGCCAGAGAATGGACGGGCGTGATTGATCGACTGAATCAACAATTCCTGGAAAGCGAAGAGGATCGCACGGATGCTCAGAAGAATTTGCAATCTGCGGAAAACATGGTTGATTCGTTGACGAAAGAATTAGGGACGCTGAAAGAGGAGTTTGCCGCAACTCAGCAAACTTGCAATGGTTTAGAGAAAAAGGTGAAGCAGCTGGAAAAGTCCTTGTCTGATTTTGCTCAGGTTTCCCGCGAGCGCGATCGATTGGTGGGTACCGTCTCCACCATGCAATCGGAATTGCAAAGCAAGGGCGCTGAGCTGGAAAGTGTGTCCATGACTCTCAAGTCATTGTCCAATGCTATTCGGAATTTGCTTCCTTCCACCCCATCATGACAGTGAAGTGAGTCTAGCGGAACCGCCTGTCGAGACTAGGCACGTAGTTTTCTGGGTTCTTCAAGAGCATCTGGTTTGGCTCCTCGTTGCTTAACCAGATTCAGTAGATTGGCGGCTATCTGATCGAGGGCTATGGCTGCTGGAGCCGTTGGCGCCAATTCCACCACTGGTAAGTATTTCAAAATTGAGCGTTGGACTTGTGGATCTTCTGGAATATGTCCCAGGACGGAGAGGTCCGTCCCGACATATTGTTTGAGTAACTGTTGCAAGTGCAGCGTATTAATTCGAGATTTCGCAGTCATCCGATTTAAAATTAAGGCTGGGTGGAATCCCTGTAGAGCTTGTTGTGCCAAGGCCACACCTGATTCGCTGGTGCGTCCTACAGCCTCCAAGACTTCGGTGACACTGTGGAAATCTTTGTCGAGGAGTGCTTCGGCAATGGGATCGCGAGCTAAAAAGGCAGTGAGCACTTTCCGAATCGCAGCCAATTTGATAAATCGATAAAGATCCAGAACTGAGGTGGGGTCTGGGGTGGCAACGGCTACGTAGTAATCTGCAAGGAGAAAAAAGTCCAGTGCATGATAACTCGTTCCTGCTCCGACATCGACCAAAATGATATCGGCCTCAAGCTTTTGGAGGTGGCGAATAAGGCGTTTTTTCTTGGCATGCTGAAGGTTAGCCGTAATCAGGGTTTCTCCCGTCCCTGGAATAAGCCGGAGGGGTAGGGGTTTGACGATCGGGTGGGCAAGATCTTCGAGTGTGACCAATCGGTTTGAAAAAAAGTCGGTGAGTGTTGATGGGGGATGAAACATGCCGAAGAGGATGTGGAGATTGGCGCCACCAATGTCCATGTCCGCTAAGATCACGCGAAGACCTTTCCGAGCCAACAGAAGCCCGAGGTTGCTGACGACCATGCTTTTCCCTACACCACCCTTTCCGGAAGCCACAGAAATGATAATGGGCATCTGCTGAATTCCCCTCCGGTTGCTAACAAGAGAATCAAGTATTTCTATCGCGTATTTTACTCTATCATGAGTGTCACCTTATGCCTATGCTGGGATCTTTGCCCTGTTGAGTGGGTCCTAGGAGGATGTGAAGGGGGAAGGCTAGAGCGTACTCTCCCCTGGCTTGCCTTTGAAGGGCGAAAGTGCTAGGGTTCTTTCTAGTTGAGTGGGCGTGAGCCCACTTTTTTTTGGTCTATATCTGTGGCCGCTATTCTTGATGCGTACCTGGTGGCCTTCATGACTGAGAATCTCATTCAAGCCATTCGCGATGTTGGCGACCCTCTTGCTATGGCTTTGGGTCTCGAAATTCTTGATGTCCAATGTACAGGCAAGCCTGCCAAGCCCTTAGTTCGCTTGACGCTTGATAAAGAGGGTGGGGTCGGAATTGCAGATTGTGAACAATTCCATCAGTCTTTGCGTCGGACGTGGGAGATCACGCAACCGGAAGGCCCGTCTTGTCGATTTGAGGTCTCGTCACCGGGATTAGACCGACCCCTGAAGGATCGCAAGGACTTTCAGCGTGTTCAGGGCCAACGTCTTCGTGTCACTCTGCAAGATGATGCGTCCAAGCCTGTCGTCGTGATTGAACGGTTGCGGTGTGTGACAGAAGCTGGACTTCAGCTGGTGGATGATCGAAGTAAGGTCATGACAGAGAGATTTGTGGCTTGGAATGAGATTATCAAGGCCAAGGTCGAGGTGGAGTTTTGAAAGTTCTGCAGATAATGCAAGCGGCCCTTTCTCTTGTGGGCTGTTTATGATGTGTTGTGAGGAATAAATCATGAAAAGCGAGCTCATGTCGGTCATTGATCAAATTGGTCGCGAAAAAGGTATTGATAAGGGGAAAGTGGTTGCGGCATTGGAATTGGCTTTGCTGACCGCGGCGAAAAAACGATTTGGGCAGGATGATAATATCCAAGTCGATATAGATACGGATACTGGTGAAATTTCCATTGTCAAAAAGAAAACCATTGCCGAAAAAGTCGTCGACGAGAGAACTGAAATTTCTTTAGAGGATGCCAGGAAAATCGATGATGAAGCGGAGATGGGCGATGAAATTGGTTCTCTCATTGATATGCAAGACTTTGGACGAATTGCGGCGCAGGCCGCTAAGCAGGTGATTTGCCAAAAGGTTCGAGAGGCAGAATGGGAATCCATTGAACGGGAATATTCTAAGAAAGAAGGCGAGTTAGTGCATGGGGTTATTTTAGGCCAGGAGCGTCGGAATTATCTGGTTGATATCGGCAAGACAGAGGCATTGTTGCCTATTCAAGAGCAAATTCCCCGTGAAGCTCATCGTCGAGGAGACCGGGTGCGGGCATTGCTGCTAGAAGTTCGGAGAACCTCCAAAGACGTTCAGGTTATTTTATCTCGTGCGCATCCTCACTTTGTTGTGAAATTATTTGGACTGGAAGTTCCGGAAATTTCGGAGAAAATTGTGGAGATTAAAGGAGTGGTTCGTGAACCTGGAGATCGGACTAAGATCTCGGTGGCTTCGCGGGATAAGGCGGTGGATCCTGTTGGCGCGTGCGTGGGCGTTAAGGGTTCACGAGTTCAGGCCATTGTTCGAGAATTGCGTGGCGAAAAGATTGATATTATTCCGTGGACGGATGACCCGCGTGTGTTTATTGGGGAAGCTCTGAATCCGGCATCTATCGAAAAAGTCGGGATTGACGAGCAAAAGAAATCAGCACTCGTGGTCGTTGCAGATTCTCAGCTTTCCTTAGCCATTGGGAAGAATGGGCAAAATGTACGGCTTGCCGCTAAGCTGACCGGATGGAAAATTGATATTATTAGTTCGACAGAATATGAAAAAGAAAAAATGGAGCGGGATCGTGAGATTAAAGCCGCCTTGGCTGAAGAGACCGCAAATATTGCTGGAGAAGCCTCAGAAGGCGTAACCGGGCAGCCTGACGGGGCAGACACTGAGGAGGCTAATCTGGTAGCCGTGGATGAAGTGGTTTCAGAGGATCCTCCATCATCGTAAAGGATATGCATGCGAGTTCATGAAATAGCTAAGACGCTAGGAATGGAGAGTCGACTTGTGATTCCTGAGCTGGTGCGGTTAGGCATTCAAGTGACTTCTCACAGTAATGCTGTTGAGGATGATGCGGCTCGGTGGGCGATAAATGTGCTCCAGGGTAAGGTTGACGCCTCGAAGGGATTTGCTCCTGCAGAAGGCGCAACCCGTAATGTGGGAACAAAAAAGACGGAGGGCCGACTCCTGAAAAAAGATACGTCTGTTTCTAGAGGGGCTGGCGCAACGACCCCCGAACCGAAAAAGCCAGAAAAAAAACATATTCTTATTAAAAAGAAAAAGACAGAAGAAGAGCTTGCCGCCGAGGCTCAGGAGCTTTCCTTGGCCCAGGAAGAGAATGCGGCGGTTCTTGAAGTTGCTGAGTTCGAGAGCCCTTCGTCATTGGAAACGCCAAATGTGGGAGAGTTAGCCTTAGAAACTTCATCTCCTGAGACTCTTGGTGAGGTCTCCGATTTGCCATCTCCTGAGTCTGGCTTGGCTGATGGGGTTGCCGAGGAAGGTGCACGGCTGCAAGCCGTTCTTCCTTCAGAAACTTCTACTGACCGAGAGCGGAAAAGTGAGGCAAAAGTCGCCGAACCCAAACTCCCTTCTGTTGATCGGGAAAGCCAAGCTGAGGAGAAAGCGAAGAAGGCCAAAAAAGGGCCCCGTTTGAAAAATGAGGAAATGTTTGCGGCTCGATTCGAAGATGCGGCAGTTTGGCAGGATCTTCGTCCTCTCCCCACGCTTCGTCGAGAGGAGCGAGTTCGTCAGGTACAGCCCGCTTCAGTAGGGGAAACAACCAAGCCACGGAAAAAGGTCATAAGGGTCACGGCCGGAATATCCGTGAAAGATTTTGCGGAAGTTCTGGGTCAAAAGCCAACGGAAATTATTCGAAAGTTGATGGACTTAAATGTGGCAAAAACGATGAATCAGCCCATGGATCTTGATGCAGGCATTCTTATTGCTGAGGGATATGGTATTGCGGTTGAAGCGGTTGCGCCTAAGGGAGGTGAAGCTCTACTGGACGATATCCTGGAACCGGGTGGTCATGAACGATGGGAGCCGCGTGGCCCGGTCGTGACCGTCATGGGACATGTCGATCATGGGAAAACGTCTCTGTTGGATGCGATTCGAAACACACAAGTGACGGATCGTGAAGCAGGTGGGATTACGCAGCATATTGGGGCGTCATTTGTGAAGGTTGGTGAGCGGGGCGTGACATTTTTGGATACGCCGGGCCATGAGGCATTCACGGAGATGAGGGCGCGAGGGGCCCAGGTGACGGATATTGTGGTCTTGGTTGTTGCCGCAGATGATGGACCGATGCCACAAACAATAGAAGCGGTCAACCATGCTCAAGCCGCGAATGTCCCGATTATTGTCGCAGTGAATAAGATTGATAAGCCTGGGGCGAATCCTGATCGGGTGAAGCAAGGGTTAGCTGAATACGGCCTGCTTCCTGAATCATGGGGTGGGCAAACAATTTTTGTTGAAGTTTCAGCTAAAGAGAATCAAGGATTAGACCAATTGCTTGACATGTTGCTTCTTCAGGCCGAGGTGATGGAATTAAAGGCCGATTTGGCCTGTTCGGCTCGCGGGGTCGTTTTGGAAGCCAAATTGGATAAGGGTCGTGGGCCTGTTGCCACTTGCATTATTCAGGCTGGAACCTTGAGAGTTGGTGAGACATTCGTTGTGGGGTCGGTGAGCGGTCGAGTCAGAGGGTTAACGTCAGATAAGGGCGTGCGTCTTAAGGAGGCTGGCCCCTCCACGCCTGTAGAAGTGATCGGTCTCTTGGGAGTTCCAGAGGCTGGAGATCAACTTGTCGTGGTCAAAGATGAGCGGATGGCCAGAGATATTGCAGAATCCCGCTTGCAAAAACAAAAGGATGTCGGATTTGCCTCCTCATCACGCCGAACCTTGGATGATTTGTATGCTGAAGGCCAAGATGGGGGAATCAAGGAATTGCCGGTGCTTATAAAGGCTGATGCCCAAGGTTCGGTCGGGGCCTTAGGCGATGCACTTCGAAAGATTTCAACTGATGCGGTGAAATTAAAAATCATTCATAGCGGGGTCGGTGGCATCAACGAATCAGATGTCTTGTTAGCGGCCGCGTCGAAAGCCATTATCATCGGGTTTCATATTCGCCCAGACTCCAATGCGGCAAGTATTGCTGAGCGCGAAGGGGTGGAAATTCGGCTGTATACTATTATCTATAACGTGCTTGATGATATTCGTTCGGCAGCCGAAGGTTTATTAGCTCCTACGATAAAGGAGCGGATTTTAGGACATGCTGAAGTCCGGCAAGTGTTTTCTGTTCCCAAGATGGGGACCATTGCCGGGTGTTATGTCAACGATGGCACGATCTCGCGCGCAAACACGAAAGTGCGGGTCGTTCGAGATCAGGTGACGGTGTACGAAGGGAAGATTGGGTCGTTACGCCGTTTTAAAGATGATGCTCGTGAAGTTCAGCAAGGGTATGAATGTGGAATCGGGGTTGAGAATTTTAATGATATTAAGGTTGGCGATGTCTTGGAAGCCTATGTCCTGGATGAGGTGGCGGCCAAATTATAGGGCAGATCTGATCGTGGGATCGCGCACATGGCAATGATTGTTGGATTGTGCACCGTGGAGCTGCATTTTCCAGATTCCCTATCGCTAAAAAGTAAACGAAAAATCCTGGTCAGCTTGAAAACCAGACTTCAGAATCGATTTAATGTTTCCATTGCTGAAATAGATGAAATGCATCTCTGGCAAAAGGCGGTTTTGGGAATTGCATCAGTTGCCAATGAGACGGCCAGAGTCAATCAGACACTCGATCACGTTCTCAATGATATACGAGCCAACCCGTCACTCGAGCTCGTACGATCTCAGATTGAAGTATTATAAGGGTTTAACCCATTTTGTATCATGGCAAAGTCAACAATCAGTCGAGCCTCACGGGTGGCCGATCAACTTCGGATAGAAATAGCCGAAATCCTTTCGCGGAAAATTAAGGACCCTCGGGTACAATTCGTTACGGTAACGGATGTGACGATGACGGCAGATCTGAGGATTGCTCGAGTGTATGTGACGGCTTTAGATCAGGAGAACTTTGAGCAACAAACGGCCCCAGGTCTTAAGAGTGCGGTAGGGTATATTCGAGCAGAGATAGGAAGACGTCTCAATTTACGCTATACCCCTGAAATCGTATTTTATCATGATACGAGCGCTGAGTACGCTCAACGAATGGAAAAAGTGTTGGATTCCCTTCCTCAGAAGATTGATCACGCATTGGACGAGCCTTCTACCCCATCAACATAGAACCCGAGCCTGTGACTCATGACCGTTCCTTCTCCTTGCATGGACCATTCTGTTGTGAAAGCCTCGATGTTGCCAGGCGGGCTTCACGGGGTTTTGATTGTCAATAAACCTGATGGCTGGACCTCTCACGATGTTGTGAAAAGGGTTCGGGGGGTTTTGGGTATTCAGAAGGTTGGCCATGCTGGAACGTTGGATCCCCATGCCACGGGGGTGCTCCCTGTGTTAATTGGGAAAGGAACAAAAATCGCGCAATACCTCTTGGATTGGGATAAAGAATATGCGGCGGTCCTTCAATTAGGGCAGGCCACTGATACCCAGGATGCATGGGGAAAAGTGCTGGAAGAGAAGTCGTGCTCGGCAGTATCTGAAGCCGAAGTTCGGGCGGCATTCCTGGGTTTTCATGGAGCGATTCAACAAGTTCCCCCAATGTATTCCGCCGTCAAAGTTGGTGGGCAGCCCTTGTATAAAAAAGCCAGGAAAGGGCAGACTGTTGAACGTCAGGCCAAAACGGTGGTGATTCATGAGTTGGAAATTCAGCGAGTAGCGATCCCCGAAGTCAGTTTTCGTGTAGTCTGTTCCAAGGGGACGTATGTTCGGACGTTGTGTGCTGATATTGGAGATCGTTTGGGCGTTGGCGGCCATTTGAAATGGTTGCAACGTCGACGTGTTGGACCTTTGCATCTTGATCAGGCGGTTGATATGGATTCCCTTACTGATGGAGTGGAATTATCTAGGTTTGAGAATGCCTGGTGGGGTCTAGATCGTGTATTAGAAGAATTTCCTGCTGTTCGGGTGAATGGGGATGATGCGCGGAAGGTCCTTCATGGGAATGCCATTCCTTGGAATCGCATAGAATGGGCGGACGAGAAAGCCACGCTGGGAACTTCCACAGGAAGCATGCGGGTTCGAGTGAAAAGCCAGGATGGGTCTTTGTTGGCCTTAGGGAAAGGTCCCTCATTGCAACCAGGGCAGAGTGGGCCCATGTTAGTCATGGATGCCGTATTAGGCTGAAAAAGAATCTAAAGGCAGTAGAAACCGGGTTCATATTTATGACATCGTTCTCAATATAATCGTGCGGATTTAGCAGAAGAGAATATCCTGAAGGAGGCATTATGGCATTGACTAAGGAAGAAAAGATGGCAGCCGTTGCATCGCAACAAATCCATGATCGAGACACGGGATCTTCAGAGGTCCAGATCTCGATATTGACCAAGCGAATCACGAGCTTGACGGATCATTTTAAAACGCACAAAAAAGACCATCATTCCCGTAGGGGCTTGTTAAAGATGGTGAGCCAGCGTCGCAAGCTCTTAGATTATTTGCGACGGGGAGA
Source organism: Nitrospirota bacterium (assembly GCA_003235785.1). Lineage (GTDB taxonomy): Bacteria > Nitrospirota > Nitrospiria > Nitrospirales > UBA8639 > Nitrospira_E. Next base: position 5,249 of record QJYE01000490.1, on the reverse strand, counting down.
TGAAGGGAAATATCAAGCCATCATTGCGGCCCTAGGTATCCGGAAGTAGTCCGGGTCTCTCCTCTCGAACCACCGAGGAATCGAGAGTCGAATGTTCACAGATGAAGCGAAAAAGTAAATAAAACAGTATGGTCGGGCAAGCCATGCACACATTCTCCCATCCGAAGCAGGACCCGCAAATGCAATACCAAGGGGGAGCCTCCCAGGATCAGAAAGGTTGAAATATGATTCATGTCGTTGAAATGGAAGTTGGTGGTCGTCCGCTTCGGTTAGAAACTGGGCGTATGGCTAAACAGGCAGATGGCGCAGTGTTGGCGACCTATGCTGATACGGTGGTTTTGGCCACGGCGGTGTCTTCCAAGACGCTCAAGCCCGACGCAGGTTTCATCCCACTCACGGTGAATTACCAAGAGAAATTCTATGCAGCGGGAAAAATTCCAGGCGGGTTTTTTCGTAGAGAGGGAGCCCCTAGCGAAAAAGAGGTGTTGACCAGCCGTCTGATTGACCGTCCAATTCGACCCTTGATGCCGGATGGCTTTTATTATGAAACCCAAATCATTGTGACCGTGCTTTCCATTGATCAAACGATGACATCTGATGTGATGGGCATGGTGGCGGCCTCTGCAGCGTTGGCCGTGTCTGACATTCCCTGTGCGGGCCCATTGGCCTCCGTCAGAATTGGTCGGGTGAACGGGAATTTTGTGGTCAATCCAGATCGCAGTACATTGGAGACGAGTGAATTGAATTTGGTTGTGGCAGGCACCAATGATGCGGTGATGATGGTGGAGGCTGGAGCCAATGGGCTTTCCGAAGACATGATGATAGATGCCATTGAGTTAGCTCATGCTGAGATAAAAAAAATCATCGCGACGATCAAGGAACTGCAGGGTAAGGTCGGGAAAGCCAAGCGCGACTTCCAGGTGGAGGAGTTGAATGCCGAAATAGAGCAAGCGGTTCGTTCGCATGCGGCTGCGGCTATTTGCGAAGCCATGTATATCCCGGGGAAAGCCAATCGCCAGGAGCGGTTTGATCAGATTCTTCTCGAATCTATTGAAGCGGTAGCAGGGGAAGATGATGAGCGAAAATCGCAGGTCAAAAAAGTCTTCCATGCATTGGAATATTCCGAAGTGCGTCGGATGATTCTGGAAAAGAAAATCCGAGCTGATGGGCGTGGGGTCTCTGATATTCGTCCCATTACCTGCGAGGTTGGCATTTTGCCGCGAACGCATGGCTCAGCCCTGTTTACCAGAGGGGAAACTCAAAGCTTAGGCGTGGTGACCTTAGGGACGGCAGATGATGAACAGCGAATTGATGCTCTGGAGGGCGAATATTCCCGCTCGTTCATGTTGCATTATAATTTTCCTCCATTTAGCGTTGGTGAGGCCAAAATGCTCCGTGGGCCAGGGCGGCGTGAGGTCGGGCATGGAAAATTAGCTGAGCGAGCCCTGAGCGCCGTGCTCCCGACGAAGGAAGCGTTTCCCTACACGATCCGGATTGTTTCTGAGGTGTTGGAATCCAACGGATCTTCATCGATGGCGACGATTTGTAGTGGTACGTTGGCCCTAATGGATTCCGCTGCGCCAATCAAAGCGCCCGTCGCTGGGATTGCGATGGGGCTAATCCTGGAAGGTGATCAACTGGCCATTTTGTCTGATATTTCAGGCATGGAAGATCATTTAGGAGATATGGACTTTAAGGTAGCTGGCACCAAAGATGGTGTGACGGCCCTGCAGATGGATATTAAAATTGGTGGAGTCACGCCAACTCTCATGCGACAAGCTCTTGCGCAGGCACGGGAAGGCCGCCTGACGATTTTAGAGAAAATGGAAGAATGTCTGAAGGTTCCCCGCACGGAATTGGCTCCTTACGCCCCTCGTATCAGCACCATTCAAATCAAGCAAGATAAGATTCGTGATATCATTGGCCCAGGAGGGAAAGTGATTCGCGGAATTATTTCGGAATGTGGCGTGAAAATGAATGTAGAAGATACCGGGATTGTGACAATTGCCGCTGTAGACGGGGCTTCGGCTCAAAAAGCGATGGACATGGTGCGCAATTTGGTAGAAGAAGCGGAAATCGGAAGAATCTACTTGGGAACGGTTAAAAAAATTGTAGATTTTGGAGCGTTTGTAGAAATTCTTCCAAATATGGATGGGCTTGTCCATATCTCCCAATTGGCACCACATCGTGTGGAATCTGTGGCTGAGGAAATTTCTGAAGGCGAACAAATTTTAGTCAAAGTATTAGAGATTGACCGACAGGGCAAAATTCGCCTCAGTCGGAAAGAGGCCATGGCCGAACAAGCAGAGAAAGATCAATCTTCTTCCTAATCATTTTTTAGGTAAATTTGCGTGTATAAAAAAGTTGTCTTGGATAATGGCGTGAGAGTCGTGCTTGAGCGGATGTCCTCGTTACGATCTGTTGCCATGGGGGTATGGGCGAATGTCGGTAGTCGTTACGAAGTGAAGGGGGAAGAAGGTTTCTCTCATTTTATTGAGCATATGATGTTTAAGGGAACGCGAAGACGAACGGCCTCCCAAATTTCCAATGAAATTGATGCCTTGGGCGGTGAAATGAATGCCTTTACCACCCATGAATCCACAGCGTTTTATGTCAAGGTTTTAGATCAGCAAGTGGGGGCAGGCTTTGATCTGTTAGCGGATCTCATTCACCATTCGCGTTTCGGGGCAAAAGATATCGAAAAGGAAAAGCAGATTGTGCTTGAGGAAATCCGGACGGTTCAGGATGATCCGGAGGATTGTATCCATGAGTTCCATGCGAAGGATGTCTTAGGTAATCATCCTATCGGGCGACCAATTTTGGGGACATCACGATCAATGCGACAACTGGATCGCCGCATACTTCTTCAGTATAAACAGAAGCACTACCGACCGGAAAATACTATTGTGACGGTGGCTGGGAATTTTTCATTTCCTCATTTGCTTGATCAAATCAACGAATATTTTGGGACGTGGACAGTGGAGGGAGCGGCGAAGCTACCAGCAAATATTGCCAACAGTCGTTGGCCGGAGCAGTCAAAAACCCGACAAAGTTTTCATCAAAAACCCTTAGAGCAAGTCCATCTCTGCGTGGGATTTAAAGGGCTTCCTGTCGGGCATCCCGATCGTTATGTGGCTTATGTCCTAAATACCATTTTAGGTGGAGGGGTCAGTTCGCGGTTATTCCAAGAGGTCAGAGAAAAGCGAGGATTGGCTTACACGATTTATTCGAATCTTTCCAGTTTTTTTGATGGAGGAACTTTGACGGTGTATGCGGCGACACGATCCACGGAAGTCGAGGCCGTCATTGACCAGATTTGTAAGGAAACAAAGAAATTGTGTCGTCGTGGGGTGTCAGTGAAAGAATTGGAACGAACAAAAACCCAACTCAAAGGAAGCTTAATGTTGGGATTAGAAGGCACATATGGGCGCATGAATAAGTTGGCGAAAGATGAATTGTATCAAGGCCGACATGTGACGTTACAAGAAATTGTGAAAGCGATCGACCGAATTTCCCCCGAGCAAATTCAACAATTAAGTCAGAATTTATTAGATTTGAATGGCCTTGTCGTGACGGCCCTAGGTCCAATACCTAGAAAGATGGCTGCCCAATGGGGATAAGCGTGAAAATACACCTCATGTTTTGCTTGACAACGATGCTCGTGATAAGTAGCATTGTCCCTCCCCATACCAAGGCGATTTCGTTGAGGGTTTGAAGGGGTGGAAAAAGAAGGAAATTGGTAAAAACTTTTTGAAGTCAGATGAAGATAAAGAGTAAGTTGTTTTTTAATTTTTGTCATTCTAACACTGTAAGGAGGGAGCAGATGAAGAAGTCATCTCTACGTCGGGCGGTTGTAGCTCTCTGTGCGTTTGGCCTGCTGAGTATGGGAATGGCCGGAGCCTCGTTCGCACAAAAAGGCCCAGCTGAAGGAAATCCAAAAGCTAAAGGGGATCCCGCAGATGTCACGTCTATAGGGGATCTTACCCTTAAAGGCGTGCCAGCCACGACCTTAAAGGGAAGAATCTTCGGTCATTGGGCTGACAATCCTGATGGGGAAATCCTTTTCGGGATTCAATACTGGAATACCTCAGAGCCAGCCGAAGTGGGAAATCCTCCAGGCCGAGCCTCCGATGATCGTATTCAAACATTACCTGATCCGCTTGTTTCCTGTTGTGCATGGGGCTATCAAGGTGGGGCAGCCAAGAATAATCCATATTCTGGCTGGTACACGCCACAAACGACCGTAAGATTGGCCGTAAAAGACAAAGCCCTTATGGACCAAATGACCAAGGCTGCTCAAGATTTTGTGGCTATGGAAGTCCAAGTGAGTGGGCATACCGTTACAGGTTTTAAGATTTTGAACTAAAGAAAAGTTTTAATCATTCATAAGAAAATGACATATAACTTTTAAGTCGAGGAGGGAAGCCATTATGAAAGGTGCTAAGATGAAAGGATGGGCCCTTGTTGGAGCCGTGGCGCTCGTAGGCACAATGGCCTCCAGTGCAATGGCAATCGAGGCATTCCAAGAGCGGTTTGAATGGGGTGACTTGAGCAAGCCAACGACGCTTCGCGCCCGCGTTGCGGTGACTGATCCCTATGACAATGCGGTATGGGTCAATGTAGCCGTGTTCGGTGGGAATGCCGAAAGTGGATATTATTGGCAAAAGTATTTCCCCGGGAAAAGCCTTAAGATGTATGCCGCTGATGATGCCACCATGGCCACGTTAGTGGCAGCCGGAAAAGATTCCCAAAGCCAAGCGGTCATGACCGACACTAAGCCATCAAATTATGGAATGGTTGAAATTGTCGTTCAAGAAAAAGAGCAAAACAAACGGGTGATTCTTTCAGCCAAACCTGTGGAAGATGTAGCCGGAACGCCGGAACACCCCCGCAGCATTCATAGCCTGCGAACCACACCTGTTTCGCAAGCAATTGCTGAGGGCAGTTGGCCACAAAACAGGAAGATGCAATATGATGTGTTGATCCCTGGTGGACCAGCCATTGCTGGCGTGATTCCCTATTCCGATCAAGGACAAGGAGTCTGGGATCCAGAAAAATAGTCTGTACAGATTAGAGTGAGTCTTAAGGAAAGGCCTGCGTGATACGCAGGCCTTTCCTTTTTTTAGGCCCTAATCATTGAGGCGGGCTTTAAAATCCGCTAAGCGATTCAGGGCTTCAAGCGGTGTCATAGAAAACAAGTCTATCTGTTTGACTTCTTCTAAGATGATATGGGGTTGTGGGGAAAGTGG
>QJYE01000452.1 GCA_003235785.1 Nitrospirota bacterium | reverse complement strand
TCCAGGGGTAGAATCAGATTTCAATCGGAGCAACGTCATGCGATCTACCGGAGCAACAACGTCGGAACTTTAGCGGAACGCAACAAGTCGGAAGTTTTGCTTCCGAACAACAGACTGCGAAGAGGAGAATGACTATACGCACCCATGATCAGCATATCGATCTCCTGTTCCCGAATAGCCTTGGCGATGACGCTTTCTGCGTCACCGGGAATGCGCGAAGGGGACACGTCAAAACTTGCGGCCTCCAATGTGGTCTTGGCCCATTCAAGCTGCTTGGATGCGCTCTGACTCTCTTTGCCCGACATCAGGAGGTGCACAGGCAGGCCACGGAAGAGAGGACTGGCCGCCACCATTTCCACTCCTCGTCGGGTGACCATACCCCCATCAAAAGAGATCATGACCCTGCGTGGTTCCGTGAAACATGCGGTGACCGCAAGAATCGGTTTGTGCAAAGCACGCACGACCCTCTCGACATTGCGTCCCAAATCACGATGGGTCGATTCGGCCGACTCCCCTCTGCGACCAAGTACAAATAACCGTACGCCGTCTTCCTGCTCAACTAACGTCTCTTCCAACACCCCGTAGCGCTGGCGAACATCGGGAGATTCCACCCCTGCGACTATGGCGCGTTCCCGCAAGTCGTTTAAGAAGATCCGCCCACGTTCACGGATCGTCTTACTACGCAACTCATCCTCATGAGAGAGTTGATTCAACAACACTTCTTGGGCATCGAAACCGATGGCCCCGCTATGATCATTGCCAGCCGCAATCTCTGGATGCCGATCAATAACATGCAAAAATTCCAATGGGGCCGACATCCGGCAGGCGGCCCAAGCCGCATAGTCAGCCACGTAATCGGCGAAATGGGATTGATCCACACAGGCCAATACGGTGTTTTCGTTCTTCATAGGAAGTTCTGCTCTCAATGGCTCATCAATTGTTCAACGGCGTCGGGTTTGTCATGGACGGCAAAGCGATCTACCATGGTGGCGCTCGCTTCATTCAACCCGATGACGTCGACTTCCGTTCCTTCGCGACGAAACTTGATGACGACTTTATCCAAGGCACTGACCGCCGTAATGTCCCAGAAATGTGCACGACTCACGTCGATGCGCACTCGTTCAATAACTTCTTTAAAATCGAATGAATTGACGAATCGCTCGGCCGAGGCAAAGAAAACCTGCCCCGTGACCATGTAAACCCGCAAACGCCCGCTCTCTTCCGACTTACCACTGATATGCAAAATCTTCCCGACCTTGTGCGCAAAAAAGAAACCGGACAAAAGCACGCCAACCAGCACGCCCTTGGCGAGATCATGCGTGGCCACGACCACCACGACCGTGGCGATCATTTCCACACTCGAACTTTTCGGATGCTCCCGTAGATTGCGGATCGAGGCCCAGTTAAACGTGCCGATCGACACCATAATCATCACGGATACCAATGCAGCCATCGGGATACGACCGACCCAATCACCGATATACACCACCATCAGCAGCAGAAACACGCCTGCCGCAAGGGTCGAGAGCCGCCCTCGCCCACCTGATTTCACGTTAATGACCGACTGTCCAATCATGGCGCATCCAGCCATGCCGCCAATAAAACCCGAGGCAATGTTGGCAATGCCCTGACCGACACATTCTCGATTTTTGTTGCTCGAGGAATCCGTTAAATCATCGACGATGGATGCCGTCATCATGGATTCCAGAAGTCCCACCACGGCCAGCGTGGCCGACACCGGGAAAATGATCCACAATGTCTCCCAGGCCAATGGCACATCCGGCAGCAGAAATATCGGAAGACTGTCAGGGAGTTGTCCCATGTCACCTACCGTACGTATATCCAACCCTAGGCCAATGGAAATCCCTGTCAGCACCACGATAGCCACCAGAGGCGACGGCACAGACTTGGTGAGATACGGGAAGAGGTAAATGATGGCCAAGCCCGCCGCCACCATCGCAAAGACCTCCCAGCTCGCACCGATTAACTCAGGCATTTGTGTCACAAAAATCAAGATGGCCAATGCATTCACAAAGCCGGTAATCACCGACCGCGCCACAAAGCGCATCAGGGAACCCAGGCGGAGCCAGCCTGCAAGGATTTGTAGAACGCCGGTCAGCACGGTGGCCGCCAACAGGTATTGCAGCCCATAATCTTTCACCAGCGTGACCATCAGAAGTGCCATCGCACCCGTGGCCGCCGAAATCATGCCAGGCCGACCACCGGAAAAGGCGATGACCGTGGCGAGACAGAACGAGGCGTACAACCCCACCTTCGGGTCCAGCCCGGCGATCAGGGAAAAGGCTATCGCTTCCGGAATCAACGCCAGCGCGACCACGAGGCCCGCAAGCAAATCGTTTCGGATATTCATGCCTTCACGAATTTTGGCCACTAGCTCTTCTATCATCAATGCCCTTTCTTTCGAATGCCAAGAAACCGTTTCCACGCCAAACGCGCGATATGAGACATCTGGAATGCCAGCTCCCGCCGACAACCCGCTCTGTCCCAGCCCATAACTCCCGGATGCTTGTTGGATTGTTCCTGTTTTCAGGAGACCAAGGAGGGTGTGAACAAAAAAATCGTGTAAGACCCTACTGCGATTTGAGGCGCTTGCCGCCCCTGAAGAAGAGGTCTTACACGATGCTCATCAAAATATCACAGACTCTGCATTCGTGCAAGCGAAACTTCTGGAGACCACGAAGAACTGGCTCGACAGGCCTCTTGATCTCGCGTGGCTATCCACACCTGCCATCAAAGACCCTCTGCCGGAAACCGGTTCGATTGACTCCTGAAAATATTGAGTGGCTCAATTACTCGTGGATATGGTTTACGTGGCGCCTGGGACGGCTTTCATGGAGAGAGAGATGCGCTTGCGAGGGATGTCGACTTCTAAGACAGTCACTTTGACCTGTTGGTTCACCTGGACGACCGTATTGGGATCGCTGATAAATCGATTCGCGAGTTGACTGATATGCACCAGACCATCCTGATGGACGCCAATATCGACAAAGGCGCCAAAGGCCGTGACATTGGTCACCACACCCGTCAAGATCATGCCGGGAATGACCTGTTCGATGGATTGCACCTTGTCGTCAAATCGGACCGCTTCAAATTGTTGGCGTGGATCACGGCCGGGTTTCGCCAATTCCGTCAGAATATCCGTCAACGTCGGTTTGCCCACTTCCTCTGTGATGTATCGATTAAGATCGATGGCCCGTTGTCGATCAGGGTTCTTCATCAAATCCTTCACGGTGCAGCCCAGGTCTTTGGCCATAGCGTCAACCACGGAATAGCGCTCGGGGTGCACCGCACTGGCATCCAACGGATGCTCGCCATCCGTGATGCGTAAGAATCCCGCAGCTTGTTCAAAGGCCTTTGCTCCCAATCGAGGGACTTTCTTTAAGGCCGTGCGGCTGGCAAAAGGACCATGCTCCTGTCGATAGGCCACGATATTCGTAGCCAATTGCGGTCCCACACCCGAAACAGCGGTGAGCAATTGCGGACTGGCCATATTGACGTCCACCCCCACTCGATTGACGCAACTAATGACCACATCCTGGAGTCGCTGTTTCAAGATCCCTTGATCGACGTCATGTTGATATTGCCCGACCCCAATGGCCTTGGGATCAATCTTCACGAGTTCAGCCAGGGGATCCATAAGTCGCCTCCCGATGGAGACGGCACCACGCACCGTCACATCGTGATCGGGGAATTCCTCCCGAGCCACCGCCGAGGCGGAGTAGATCGACGCACCACTTTCATTCACCATCACAATGGGAATGGCCGGTGAGAGGTTCAGCGTGCGAAGAAATGTTTCGGTCTCTCTCCCCGCCGTTCCATTGCCCACGGCAATCGCCTCAATCTGAAATCGCGCACACAACGCCGTAATGGTGTCGCCCGCTTGAGAGACACCCCCTGTTCCCAGATGAGGGTAGATGACATCCGTATGCTGCAACATGCCCTGACGATCCAGACAAACCACTTTACACCCGGTGCGAAACCCGGGATCAATAGCCAAGACGGCCTTCTGCCCCAGTGGTGATGCCATGAGCAATTGCTGGACATTTTGTGCAAACACCTCAATGGCCGTTTGATCAGCACGGGCCTTGGTGAGTAACCGAGCTTCCGTTTCCATCGAGAGTGACAAAAGCCGGGTGAAACAATCCTGTATCGCTAAGGTTATCTGAGCCGAGGCCGGCCCACTCCCTTTCAAAAAGAGACGATGAAGGAGAGACAAAGCTGCCGGTTCCGGCACCGACACTCGAAAGGTCAGGAAGCCTTCCTGTTCCCCTCGACGCATGGCCAACACACGATGTGAAGGTGCCGTCGCCACCGGCTCTTCCCATTCGGCATAATCTCGATATTTGCTGCCTTGAACATCTTTGCCACGTATGCCGGTGGTCTTGAATAGTCCTTGCTCCACATAGAGGGCGCGCATGGATGCGCGCGCCTGCTGATCTTCGTTGATCCATTCGGCCATGATATCGCGTGCGCCCGCCAACGCCTCATCAACTGACTCCACGGCCTGTTCTGAATTGATGAATTTCTGGGCTTCGGCGATCACATCCAACTCGGGAGTCTGCTCCCAAATCACTTGGGCCAACGGTTCCAAGCCTCGTTCTTTGGCAATCATGGCCCTGGTCCGGCGTTTGGGACGATACGGGAGATACAGATCTTCCAGCTCTGTCATCGTGACGGCAGCTTGAATCTGTTCTTGAAGCTCATCAGAAAGTTTGCCCTGTTCCTCAAGCGAGGTCAAAATGACGCCACGACGTTTGTCTAATTCACGCAATTGGGCCACTCGATCCCGAATCGAAGTAATAACGACTTCATCAAGCCCACCTGTCACTTCTTTTCGGTAGCGTGACAGAAACGGCACGGTCGCGCCATCATCCAACAGCTCTACCGTGGCGGTCACCTGCTTGACCGCAATACCCAGTTCAGACGCCATCGTTCTTTCATGCAATTCTGATATCATCGTCACAATTTCCTTACTAAGAAAATACCGTTAGCTCGGTGGCACACACATGCCTTGCACTGAAATTCTGGAAACCCTAGGGTACAGGTTGTTCTGCTAATACGAACCAATGCGTCCCATTTAATCATTGACGGGAAGGATAGACTCCTTGTAAGGCCATGCAAAATCGTATACCTAAAAATGGTTGCATATTATTATGAGTCTGACCACTCCCGGTTATACCAATGGCGTTCCCATGCATCGGGGTTACAGCGTTTGCCGCAGGTGGGGCATAAATCATTTTCCTCCCACTTTGATTAGCTAATAGATTGCCGGTCGGAGTTAATTGATTTGCCGTTTCCTTTGAAGCATTCAATGCATGGTGATGCGGAGGCATTTCGGCAATGTTCAATGCATGGTTTTCCTCCCCACCTTTACTCCCTTGTCTCCTGTCCGTTAAACCAGGTCCTTGCCCCACATGAAGAGGGACTCTCCCGCGCAGGTCCGGCAAACCAAAGGTCATTCGCCCATCGCCCCCATAGGCTGTCCCCAGTAATGAATAAAGAGCTTGGTTTTGACTGATGGGGAGTAATTGCCCATCCAAATTCGCCCATCCTCGTGGACAGAAATTGGCACCCGTCATCATTATTTCTCCAAGAAAGGGTTCCGACGCGGACAGAGCCGTGGATGGAATTCCCAAAAGAACGACCAACCCAATACTTCGGACCATTGCGCTAAGGTTGCTCATGGTGGCTTCCTCCTTTTTTGGTTGAGAATTGATGGCTTCATGTATCCTTTTTGTTCGAATCTTCCGTACGTTACTGGATTCGTGTGGCTCATACCCGATTAACGACATTCTAGCTCAGCAAAAAATCAAAATCTTTTTGTGTAAGCGATGCCCCGCCCCCATGATGCGTTGCGCCTTCTAAGACAGCTTCGTAGAGGTCCAGCTTTTGTTTTTTGAGTTCCATCATTTTTTCTTCAATGGTATGCCGCATCAGTAAACGCATGATGGAAACTTTCTGGGTTTGCCCGATGCGATGAGCCCGATCTGACGCCTGGTTTTCGACGGCCGGATTCCACCACGGGTCAAGGTGGAAAACATAGGAGGCTTTTGTCAGATTCAATCCCTGCCCGCCGGCTTTCAAACTCAGCAAAAAGACCAACGGTTGCTCACTATCTTGAAAATTTTGCACGAGTTTTTTTCGTGTCGCCGTTGGGGTGGAACCATCAAGGCGGACATAGGGGATATTATGCGTGTGAAATTCGTGTTCGACTAAATCCAAAAATGACGTAAATTGTGAAAAGACTAACGCGCTATGCCCTTCGTCTATGAGTTCCTGGAGACGTTCCAACATGCAAACCAATTTAGGAGACGGGTCCGCACTGTCCTTCTGCAGGAGTCGTGGCGAGAGACAGATTTGCCGCAATTTCAGAATCGCCGTCAGCGCAATAATTCTCGCCTGCGCTGAAGTTTGGCTACGGAATGCGGACGCAATCGTCGAGCGAATGCTCGCGACCGTCTGTTGGTATAAAGATTTCTGCCGATCCGTCAACTCCAGGTAGATGTCCGTTTCCGTTTTCGGCGGCAATTCCTTGAGAATTTGGGATTTGGTGCGACGCATGACAAACGGCTTGGTTCGCTGCATGATCGTCTCTAACAAAGCCGGCGAGGGTGTTTTGAGTTTACCTTTGACACTGTCGTATTCCCCTAAGAGACCCGGCACACACAGATCCATGAGGGAATAATATTCCCCCACGTGATTTTCCAAGGGCGTCCCCGTCATCACACATTTGAAATAGCCTTTGAGTCGTCGTGCGGCCCCTGTGGTACGCGCCACAATATTTTTGACAGCCTGTGCTTCATCAAACAAAATGACATGAAACGCCATTTGCTCAAGGATCGCAATGTCCCGACGCACTAATCCATAGGTGGTCAACACCACATCGGCATCCGCAAAATCAGACTGTCGCTCTTTCCCCATATAACTATGCACTTTCAGCTTGGGATAGAAACGCGCAATTTCCTGTTCCCAATTAAAAAGCAAACTTGGCGGGAGCACCACCAAATGGGGAGCCTGAACCGGCGTCGAGGGCTGAATGATACCTTCATGAATCCCGGCCAACAGGCTAATGGCCTGGATGGTTTTGCCTAAACCCATATCGTCGGCAAGACACGCCCCCAATCGGTGTTGATAGAGAAACGCTAACCATTGATACCCCTGCTGCTGATAGGTCCGCAAGGTGGCCTGTAATCCCCGGGGTAAGTTCATCGGTTCAATACGTTCAAAATTCAAGAGCCGCTCAACTAAGGCCTCATCTTCCGGCGGGAGCAAGACCCGGACGCCGCGTTTCCGTAGCGCGACCCAATCCAAAATCTGTAATTTTGGCACACACACCACCATGGGCTTGTCATGGTCGGATTTATTCAATGACTTTGAAGGGGATAACGCCGTTAGCGCACGCAAAATATCCTGCATGTCTTGATCGACAATGTGCATATGCCCATCCACTTCCATGAGCCCCCCATGCTCCAGAATGCCCTGGATTTCTTGCTCATCAAGACGCACCCCGTTACACATGACTTCCGGGCGCAGTTCAAACCAATCGATCGTGGACGGTCGACGTGCATCGACGGAACAATCCCATTGCGCCGTGGCAAGCGGCTTGTCCTGGAAAAACAGGTCAATCCCCGCCTCGGCCGCTTTGGCATAGCATGCCGGCAAGCCAGCATAGAGGTCGGCCATGGGAAGTGGCATGGTCTCATGGTCGACCATTCGATCAAACACAGTCGTGCCCCAGACTTCATAGGGGATGGCATACAGCAAGGCTTCCTTGGCCCAATCGTTCGGGACAACACGCCAGTGACCCTCATGCACATGTAACCGCACACTGGGCTCCAACAGAGGCGTAGAAAACAGCTGTAAGATTTCTTCGGCCTCGGCTTTGATTCGAAATGGCCGGAAGTCATCACCACGCAGACAGGCTTTGATCAATTTTTTCCCTTCAGCCGGCTTGCTGACACGACAGAGCTGCAAAAAGGTTTCATATAATGCGGCTCGTCGTTTTTTCGTTCGCAGTCCACTGGACACCACACTGCCTTCCCCAAGAAAGGGGAAGAAGCTAAAGATCTGTTCGCTCGTTCCAATAAAGTTTTCGCCTTGCCAGCTTTCCGCCATAAGGGATGCCGTATTAGGCTCACGGAGCGGTGAATCCACCGTCCAGGCCTCTGGCATAACCGTCAGGCCGTAGCGTCGGGGAGGAACCCCTTCCGTGTGATCCGATTGAACAAGCGCCACCTCCTGCCCTTCGACTTTAAACTGGACGGCACGTAATAGATGCGGGAGATCCTTTTTGGGAAGATCGACTTGCAAGCTGGCAAATTCCTCCACAGGGATAGTGAGAATGGGCCGCGTATTGACCTGTTGATCCCTTTCTTGTCGTTCCCAGGATTGCCCCTTACCCGTTTTGAGCGGTGCCAGTGGGGACAGGCTGTTCATCTCGGGCAAATCATTGAGTCTCGCCGCTAACACATCATAGAGGGTCCACCCAAGGTCATTATCTAAAGGCGCGAGCTTGTACGCATCGAGGTCAACGACCATGCCCATAAATAACTGCGCATGCTCCTGAGCCACGCCAAACCGAAAACAGCGGGCGGCCACCCTCACCTCCCCATCTCGAACATCGAATTCCGTTTTAATCGTATAGGTGAGTTTCGGTCCCCATTCCACCAAATACCGTCCGTGACTCGTGTCAAAATAAATGGGAAACGCCTCTCCATGGTGCTTCAGGAAATCTCCAAGCGCATCTTGAACCGACCAGGCCGGATCTTGTGTGGCACGAAGCAAAATAGCCAATTCCGTTGGCATTCCCAAAAACGTGTGGCAGACCGTTCCATGATTCGTAATCACAATGGAGGTCAGGCCATGACGATCAACCAAATTCACTTCAAACCGAGGAGGTAGCACAACGGGTTTCACATCCATCTGAGCCGCAGAGACGCCTTTCAATAATTGATCAGCCAAATGTTCCTGGCTTGATTCCCGCTTATTGGAGATCCGAAAGGAATCCGGGACCAATAAGTTGACGGTCGTCAGCAACGCACAGATCACATGCTTACATTGGGAGGAGGCCGTCCAGACCGGGCATCGACAGGAATAGGCCAGCTCTCCTTTTTCTACAGAAAACGTCACCGCATAATATTTAGACCCTCTGACCGAGGCGGAAAGAATCGTCCGGGTATTATTCCAGCAGTATGACTCCAGCCGTCCTTGCGCGTAATACTCATACCCCCTGAGCACATACGCTTTAGGAGCGACCAGATAAATGTGATTGGGGGAGAGCGCTTTCAGATGCTCCAGCACCCCGAGCGGTTCTATGGCCATGGGCATCCTAAACACTGTTCTGCTGTCAATGGTTGTCTTCGATACATGGGATAACAAAGAAAGGCAGCCGTCTTCCTGCCTTAAAGAGAAAAGTTACGCGATGGGCGCCACCGGGGAAAATTTGGTTTTTGTGTTCTTGATTGTTTCAACCACAATTTGTGCGCCAACGGTCGCCGTAAACAATTCAGTCGAAAAATCCCGCTATCCATGGGATGCACTCCTTCGACCTTGGCTGCGGCATAAAAGGAGAGCATCATCCATATGAGAGATTTTTATGAGAAAACAGGGAAATGTTTTTGGGAGATTGGTCGGATTCACAGACTCCATTCCGGAAGCTCATATAATATCACCGCCGATCCGGCTGGGTCATCCTCCGCTAACCGTCAGCATTCAGCCCAGGGAGATTTCTTAAGAGAAAACGCCGGAGGGAAAGAATAGGTCATAGTGTTAATGCGAGTCTTGAACAACCACAGTCCCCTGCATCGAACCAAGATGAAGATCACAATGATAGGGAAAAGTTCCAGAATGCGTGAACACATGCTCAAAACGATGTCCCGGCTTGTTCAAGGTTAATCCACTATTGAAATGTTTTCCACCCCCTGAACAATCATTCACCCGGCAACCGCCACTGGTCACACTATGCGGTTCATGCGCACCATCGGCATACACCCAGACCACTTTTTCACCAACTTGAATGGCAGCCTCTTTCGGCATAAAGAAAGTGACCGCACGGAGCACCATCACCACGGCCCCAATAGGGGCTGATGCTAATCCGGCTTCTCCGGCAAGAGGAGCCCTGGCCTCGCGGGCGATGACCAGAAATTCATCTTGAGACGGATCGATTTCACATCGCTTTCCTTCAGCCGCAGTCACAAGAACAGCATGGACTGCCGGGAACACCGCGTGAGAGACCACCCCATTCAACAGACCATCATCCCTGGCCGCTTTGGTCACCACCAAATCACTTTCACCTGTGGCTTCCTGTATCTGCAACACACACTGTGCTGAGTTGAGCTTCCAGGTCAATTCGACAAAAAACGGATGTCCAACTTCATTCTTATCAATTAAGACCACCTGCTCTCCCGGCTCAAGGTTCAAGCCAAAGTCCAACACACTATCCCCCACTTCCCAACCCATCGTGGCTTCCGCCACAAGGGGAGGAAACAACAAGCTACAACACACCAGGAGACCTAGGCTTACGGCACGATAGCAAGCAAGCATCATGGAATATCTCCCTGTTGCATCTATGGAACTAAAACGCCACCCTGTTCATCTCATCTTCCGGCTAGATGAGCTCGTGAGAAAAAGACATACAGCCGGATCGTGTCTGAATATTACGCCTGGAAGAATGATCCACCTTTATGACGTTCCTCATCAGTGCCCCAATGCATGGGCTTCTCCTGTTTGGCTAACAACGGAATATGTTTAGCGCAATGAATATACGCTTCTTTCACATCTACGAGGACCCAGCATTCCGGTTGAGCCCCACCATTCACCTGGGAAGCCTTCAGAACCGCCGCTGTCATTTCCTGTTCTTCAGTCAGTTCGTCGTTATCCACCACCCGAGCGTTCCCATTGACATGTAACCCGATTGTACTTTTAAAAAAATCAATGAACATCATGCCCACATGAGGATTTTCGAGGAGATTCCCCACACTCGCCATGACTCCGTTTCCTCGATACTCAGGATAGGCCAAACGTGTTGGCGTAATTATATGAATAAACCCTGGCGGTCCCGCACGGAAAGATGAGTCCGCATGACCCTTCGCATTCGCCGTCGCGATAAACACAAATTCCTGTTTCAGCACAAACCGTTGCATCGCATCATTCAACTTTGGAAATACCTGTTGCCGATAAAATGCTTGTGCCCGATCAGCAGACCCAAAACGAGTTTGTGCAACATGCTCTCCTGGTGTGCCAGACAATACAGAATCGTGTTCCAGTGGCTCGTTCATTGACACCGTTTCTTTCAAAAAGGCCATCGTCTCAACTTGGCTCTCCCTATCAGCAAATGCAAAATCGCCGTTTCTGAATTTTTATCCCAATTATTGCCTTCCCAAGACAAAGCCCTGACGTGCGATTCTTAAAATCCAATCCCAATACTCACACCGCCTCCTCCACTTCCTCCCGTGCTGCCTCCACCAAAGATGCCATAACGAGGGGCCGAATAGCCGGGGTGGTTCGAATCAGGCTCCGGCCAGATATGAAGATGTTGAATCATCACGGTTGGATAGCGATAGTCCATCTCGTCAAGATTGGCATGCGCGACGCCGGTCAACTCACCAACCAGGGTCACCCGAGTATGGGGAGGAAGAGTGGCAGGATCAAGAAAAGAAGACTCAAAGGCCAAAAATCGCCCTTGAGAGGCCGTTCGTTCAATCACAGGTTCATCCGAGCCGTCTAAAGGGAGTTGCAAGATCTCCAGACGCGTTCCCTCCTTCAAACGTGTCGCAGTCAGTACTTCGCCACCAAGGAGCACGACAGCGCCTTGATGTACCATCGGATCTTCCTGCATCATAGCAAAGGTGACCGAGGGATCTATTCGGGCCTGAAGGGCCTCGGGAACCACGTAAGCCCTCGACGTACAACCCACTCCAGCCATCAAAATGATCCCCATCAGCATTCGAAATGGGTGAAGCCTCATCATATGAGACTATGTTACCAGATCAAGAGCCTCTGGGGTCCATTACTTCATTCCATTGAGCCACGAAAACGCTTGAAAGATTACCGAAGTTCCAAAGAGGAAGGCATGCAAACTTCAGAAAGGCGGCTAGTACAGCGGAGCTTGAGGACCAGGCCGTAAACCGATCAAATCGGGATCTTCTCCCTCAAGGACAGGGCGGACTTCTTCATTTTCTGATTTTCGTTGCTCCCGGCGGAATTCTTTGTCCTGTTGTTTCATTCTTTTTTGCATCTCACGATTACGTTTTGCCTGAGTGACCTTGGCTGGCCGTCCCATATGTGGCCTCCTTTCATTTCAAGCCAAATACCGCATAGGCTTATTTCCTACCTTGAACAATACCATAACTGGATAAAAAGCACGAAAGGCGCTCACGCCACTTCCACTAGAGGAGGAGGCCACCCTACCACCCTGTTAAAGGGGAGTCAAATGAGAAAAACGTGATAAAAAAACAAATAAAAAAACGACGGGTGAAGGCCAACACCCAAAAATTTCCTTAAAAATTTACAGTTGCACTTCTTCGGCTTTTGGGGTCCATTCCTGAGCTAACTGTTTGGCTGCTTGAATCTGCTCAGGCGTTAAGTGTTGCTCCAAAAAATCCAGCGCTAATAGGGCTGGTTCCAGCCCTTGTTGCGCAGACAAATAGGCCCATTTATAGGCTTCGATTTCGTTTTTGGCTATCCCTTCGCCTTCGAAATACATCAGACCCAGGTGGTTTTGTGCGGCAGCATTTCCTTGCTCCGCAGAACGACGAAACCACCGCAAGGCTTCTGCGAAATCCTGAGGGACACCCAAACCCTGCCGATACATGGCACCTAAATTATTCTGAGCCCGGGCATGTCCCTGCTCCGCGGCCAACCGGTACCAATAATGCGCTTGCTCAAAGTTCTGTGGAATCCCTTGGCCATAGCGATACATATAGCCCAACATATTTTGGGCCTCGATGTTCCCACTTTTTGCCAACGGAACCCATTCTTCCAAAGCCCGTTCATAATCTTGTCTCAGATAGGCATCTTCTCCAGCAAGAAAATTCGCCCAGGAAGGAATGACCCCAGCCGCCCCAATACTCATTAACAGAAAAAAGACGATTTTTACGAGTCGAATATTATTCATGAATATTCCCTCCAGTTTCGTCTGTCATTCCATGGGGAGTCTCTGTCATGAATACTCGTAGGAGGCATAGGTCCAGCGGAAAGCCTCTTCTTTACCATATCACTTCTCTGCCTCAAACTGACAACATTGCCCCTCTATGAGATCCATGGTCAAGCCATGAGACATTTTCTTAACCGCCCGCATGAGCTAGGCGTTTGGCCTCTAGTTCAGCCCACCTGGCATACAGCTTTTCAACCTTTCGCTCGGCTTCTTTCAACGCGCCATAGGCTTCTTGAAGTCGAAGGTGATCTGTAACCACCGTGGGGTCCTCCACCTTCACACGACAGGCCTCACAGACCGCCTCAGCCTGGTGAATTCGTTCCTCCATTTGATCAAATTCGTGTTGTTCTTTATACGAAAGTTTTTTCGGCCTGGTTCCTGACGACGCGCCCTTGGACGTTCGGGAGCCATTCGGCTCCTGATTGTCTCCCTGTTGTTGACGATTGAGCCAGGACTCCCATTGTCCATAGCTCGCAAAATGCCCATGAGCTCCATGCCCATCCAAACCCACAAACTCCTTACACACTTTTTCCAACATAAAACGATCATGCGTCACCAGGATCAAGGCACCTGAAAATTCCTTAAAGCTCTCCTCCAGGATCTCTCTCGTTGGTATATCGAGATCGTTCGTCGGCTCATCCACGATCAGGACATCAGCTGGCTGAAGCATGAACCGGGCCATCACCGCACGAGCTTGTTCCCCGCCCGATAACCGTTCAACCGGAAGATCCAGTTGCTCCGGCTGAAAGCAAAACCGTTTGGCCCATCCCGCCAAATGAATGGTCTGCCCTCGATACGTCACGGTATGTCCCGTATCTGACAACGTGCGTCGCAAGGTCATCTTGGGATCCAAATGCTCACGCTGCTGATCAAAGTACACCAATTGCAAATTATCCGCATACTTGACCATTCCTTCATCAGCTTCCAATTCTTTCGCCAGGATTTTCAGGAGCGTGGATTTCCCGGAGCCATTATGTCCCACAATACCAATCGCTTTGCCGGGAGAGATCATCAGATCCAGATTGTGAATGACCCTGCGAGGTCCAAATGACTTGCTCAGGCCGACCACTTCAATCAACTGCTTGGTTTTTCGACCGGATGCGACGAAGTCTATACCCACGTCCTGCTGACGTAATCGAGTGGCAGTTTCCGCCAGCTCCACCTGCAACGCTTGAGCACTCTCCACCCGATATTTCGCTTTTGTGGTCCGCGCCTTCGCCCCTTGCCGGAGCCAGGCCTCCTCCCGTCGCACCTTGCCGGCTAAGGCTTGCGCTTGTTGTTCCTGGGAATACTGAAAGGCCTCCCGCTTTTCAAGAAAACTGGTGTAGGTCCCCGGGAAGACCAAGATTCCATCTTCATATCGACTATTCAATTCAGCCATCTTGTTGGTGGTTTGCTCTAAAAACCACCGATCATGACTCACCAACACCCACGACCAGGAAGCCTGCAGCAGGACTTGCTCCAACCACAGAAGTCCCTCCGCATCCATATGGTTGGTCGGTTCATCAAGTAACATCACATCGGGATCTTGGACGATGGCGCAGGCAATAGCCAAACGTTTCCTCCATCCACCGGATAGCACATCCACCCGCTGAGAGACATCGGAGAACCCCACCCTCCCGACGACCTCATAGACTCGAATCTCAGCCTCTCCTTTGGGCAATCCCGCTTGATTAGCGGATTCATGCAAAATATCGCCAATCGTGACATCTAAGGAGAATGGCGTATCTTGAGCGACATACGCCACGCGTAAACGTTGACGTCGCGTGACGGTTCCTTCATCCGGTGACTCCAACCCCGCCAACACTTTCAATAACGTCGACTTTCCTGACCCATTAGGGCCAATAATCCCCACTCGGTCATTTTCACCGATTCCCAGGCTGACTCCGTGAAATAACCGTTTCGCCCCGAAGGACTTTTGTATTTTTTGTGCATAGATTAACGCAGACATAACAGACGCCTCCCTCTGTACCAGCCCTCAAAAGAAATTGATGGGAAAAAACCTGCCCTTCCCCCTTCCCTTTTGTGAGGACGCTTCCAGTACAATAGAGGGCCAACTCCTTTCCTTACTGAGTCAAGATTATGGGTATTCTTTTGTCTGAGGGCTCCACATGTTTTCATGTTCCATATGGCCCCGCTATCACCGATGGCTCCCTGGAAGCTCGCTTCATTGACCTCAAAGCACATCCCGATATGATTCCGGTTCTCCCTCCTTGTGTCGGTTGGCCGGAAACGCAAGCACTCTTACGTCAGGTGAATAAGGCTCAGTCGCCCTTTATGACCTTGGCCGCAGATCAAAGTTATGCTGAAGGGCCTGACCCCCATCGTCCCGTCATTTTAGTCTCTTTCGTGAGCCTCTGCTTTGCAGAGATATCACACAACACAAAAGAGTTTCTATCAGATCTTGTCATCTCGCTGCAGCAACAAATGGATGTCCTGCTTCAAGACGTGAGCGATATTCTTGACAAAACGCTTGATCTAGAAATCGTGCTGGAAATTCAACCCACGCAATTCCACCACCATAATCTTCAGGGATGGCGCCTCACCGTCATGATCGTGGCTTCCGGAGAAGAACATCAGCTCGTCCGTGGAACCTGGGGGTACGCCATTCATGCCCTCATGGATGGTTTACACACC
>QJYE01000006.1 GCA_003235785.1 Nitrospirota bacterium | reverse complement strand
GGTCGATATCCAAAAGGGGAAATAGGAATTTCCTCGCTCGCCACTGCAATCTTCATTTTGGTAAAGGCGAACATTTAGCGTTCTCCCGCTCTGGGTGTGCAGGTTTCGACTCCTACGTGTATATTGGCCGTGTGATTTTTTTGAAATTCCGCGACCGCTGTTGCTTCGGCATCCATGTGATGGCGGAAGAGGCTATAGCTGTCCACCAATGTGAGAAAATCTTTGCGGTTAAATATGATGACATCAACGGGGGTGAGGCACCTGACCGTGGCGGCGCGTGGAGCATCCTTGAGCAGGGCCAGCTCTCCAAACGAATCGCCGGTCGAGCGAAGGGCAAGTTGTTGCTCGGGTTGACCTGGTTCCTGGTGCACGATTTCTACCTCACCTGATTCTATGATATAGAATCGATCGCCGATTTCTCCTTCGCGAATGATAACTTCCCCCTTTTGGAAATGGGCATGCTTGAGCTGTTCGGTCCGTTGGAGTTCTACCTTGGTGATGTCACGGGGAAATACGAGTTCCATGATCCAATCGATCGCCACTCTCACTTTGCAGGGTAGCCCGGGAAGTTTCATGAGATACACGCCTCGCCACAGGACCCAGGCCAGCAACCCCGAAATTTTCCAGCCCCCTATTTGTGCCACTCCACAATGTCTGCCAATTACGGCCATTTGGCCAAGCCCTTTGAAGTGAAACTTCTGGAGGGGATGGCCGTTTATGGCCGCCAGAATATTTCGAGCCCCCTGTCGCCCTTGCCTCATGGCATATTGCGCGGTAGGTGGGCACCATCCACCCCTTGAAACATCCGGCACGAGAGCTGCGTCGCCCAGCGCCCAGACATTGGGCATGTCTTTGACCTGCATGGTCGCCTCCACCAAAATTCTTCCTCGGTCTTGAGGAAGGGCGAGTTGTGCCATAAGAGGGTGGGGAGCATTCCCCACCGTGCAAATGACGGTGCGTGCCGAGAGTTGCTCTCCGGTGGAGAGCCTCACATCGTTGTGGGTGATTTCTTGAACGGTGGTGCGCAGTCGGCATTCTACGCCACGTTCCATCAACTTTTGTTGAGCAAATTTGGCCAAGTCCGGTTCTAACTCATTCAGGATGCTCTCCCGCGAATGGACCAGGATCATGCGTGTTCCCGTGGCTTGCGCCCGGGGATAAAACGGGAGGACGGTTTTCACCATGTCATTGAGGGCGGCCATGGTCTCGACTCCACTAAACCCCCCTCCAATGGTGACGAAGGTCAAAATGGTTTTCCGCAGCTCAGGGTCCGGCTCACTGTCGGCTTCTTCTAACCGGCTGAGCACGTGATTACGCAGATGGAAGGCATCGCCGAGTGTTTTGAGCGGAAGGGCATGTTCAGCCATGCCCGGCACAGCGGTGAGATTCATGGTGAGTCCCAGGCTGAGGACGAGGTGATCGTAATGCAGTTGACGCGGTCGTCTGGAATCCGTGCCTACCATGGTGACCTGACGGGTTTCGAGGTCAATTTCCGATATGGTGGCTTGGTGTACCTGCACGTTGGGGCACAGATGACGGATGGGATTCAGGATATGGCTGGGTTCAATGGCACAGGAGACGACTTCGGGAAGCATGGGTTGGAAGACGAAGTAGTTTTCCTGGTTGATCACATGAATAGAGAATGTCCAATTGTTTTTGGTTAACCGGGATAATTCTTTTGCCAAGCTGATGCCGGCAAATCCCGCGCCCAGTATCACCACGGTTTTCGCTGTCAGGTTGGCCATTGGACTGCCCCTTCACGTTAGGCTGTCCCCGGCGGCTGAAGGCGTTGGGGGGTGAGAACGATGTATCGTCTGTCTGTCAACCAATCCTCACGCGACCCCTGGCTGGCAGGATGATTACGGGGTGGGGTGAAATACCGGATCGATGGGGAGGTTTATATTAAACGTCGTGCCTTGGCCGGGTTCACTTTCCACCGTGATGTTGCCCTGATGCGCCTCTATCACATCTTTGACGATTTTGGTGCCGAGGCCGGTCCCACCTTTCTTCTTGCTCATGGCGCGCGTCGTAAACAAGCTATCCCGAATCTCGGCTGGCATGCCTCGTCCCGTATCGATCACTTCGATCTGAAGGGATTGATTCTCCGGGTGGATTTTCCCGCGAATGGTAATAGTCCCGCCGGATGGCACTTCCGTGACGGCATTGTTCACCAGATTATAAAAGGCATTGAAGAGGCGTCCTTCGTCGGCCTGGATGAGAGGAAGGTCTTCAATCCCTTCATGATGGAGGGTAATGCATTTTTCTTGCGCAAACAGCTTCAACGTGTCAAACACAGACGCCACGACATGAGTCATTTTGCACGGGGAGAATTTGGGGGGACTGCTAAGGCCTTTGACGCAATCCCCAATTTCCTTGACGCGATCTTGAATGCGTCGGGCATTATTGCTCAGCATGTCAATGACTTCGTTGCACATCTCATGGCTCTTCTTGGTCTTGGCTGGCGCCTGGCTTTGTATCTCGGTAAACATCTCATCGATCTCATCTTTGAGCAAAGACGCTCCACACAAGACCGGCATCAGCAGGTTTTTGACATCATGCCCAATGTCCCCGAGAATGCGGGCGACTTCGGCCAACTTCGCTTCTTGAAACAAGCGGGCTTGTTCAATGGATAAAGCTGTGAACGAGGCGATGATGGTTAAGATGGCGACATCATCCTGATCTAAGCGGCCATCCCGTTTGTTCATCACCTCCAGGACACCAATAGGATGACCCTCCCAGCGTTTGAGCGGGAGGGCAATCATATCTTGTGTTGTGAATCCCGTGTGTTGGTCGATTTTCCCAAGGTGACGCTGATCGCCTTTGACGTCTTGAACCACCAGTGGCTCGCCCTTGGCAAACACGCTCCCGGCGATCCCTTGTGTCCAGGGAAAGGCCGTGCCGGGTTGAGGCGCTTTGTCACCAATGGCATAGTAAAACACCAATTCTTTGGTTTCCGGTCTGGCCAGTAGCACGGATCCGGCTTGACTATTCACCACTTCCAGAGCAATCTTCAGACCTTGTTCGACAAGTTCTTCCACGCTCAAATGCTGGAAAAGCGCTTCGCTGATGCGGCGGGCAGCATCCAGCTCGCGTTCTCGTCGGTCCTGTTGTGGTGCACTGCTCATAGGGAGTGTGAGGGTATGTTCAATTTCAGTCGACATGTGACGAGCCACCGTAACGATTCAACGTCTTGCATCGGGCTACGTAGCAAATTGATCTTTAAACAGCACATGGTTATTAGCCGCCCTCTTCACGGCTTCTATGAGTTTTTCCGATTCAATCGGTTTCGTGAGATATTCTATGATCCCTTGCTTGAACAGTTCATTGGCGTCTTTAAAGTCGGGATTGCCAGTTAACACAATCACAGGCACGGAGGGGAACTGTTGCCGAAAGTAGGCGATAGCGCCCATCCCGTTCACATTGGGCATCTGCATATCACAAATAATGGTATCGACGGCCAGGGGGTTGTCTCCTGATCGAATGGCGTCGATTCCTTTTTGCCCATCTTCGGCTTCGACCACATCAAATCCGGCTTTGGTTAACGTCAGCCGGATGGTGCGACGCACATCCGGTTCATCGTCTACGACTAACACGCGACCCTCAGACATAGTTCTCTCCTTACGAATTGTCCAAAGAAACGTGGACCATTTGAGTAAAGTAGTATTAGCCTCTCTCGGTCGGCCTCCAGGGAGAACCAACAAGGAGAAGTCCAACCACCCGATCGTTGCAAGCAACGAAATGGAGCAACGGCTTATGAGATTGTTATTGCGTGGCGTGGGCCACATGCGTTCCCTTTGTCTGTGCCAATGCCAGTCTCAGGAAGCATGGACCCAACGAGATCTACGGGAGGTAGATGTGGTTGGACGCGAGCTGAAAGGCCGTTCGGATGACGTCTGAGAAAGCAGGATGCTCCACTGCTTGCGTCAGGGCCTCCGATTGTTGCTCGTAAACTAAGGATAACCCTGCGTGATTGTTACCGGAATAGCGGAAATAAGTCAATGAATGGGAGGAGCAGGGAGACACCGGAGAATAGATGATTTTCCGGTGGTCTACACAGGATGAGTGAGGGCACGTCAAGCGAGGGATGGCCAGGGGCATCCCTGTGGCAAGCGTTCTGTGATTGGAAGGCGAAGAGGAAAACCTCTATCATGGGCTTTTCAGGTGACAAGGCTTCGCCTCTCAACATGAAACAACGAAATTTTTGACCATTAGGCAGGGGGTAGCCTCGATTAAGAAGCAAGCCGCACGTGGCGGGTATGGGAACAACCTACAAATGGCCGTTTCCGGGATCCTAAAAACGGCCGTTAGTAGGTACGGAACCCTTCGACACGCCCGCTCCGCAGGCTGCTCAGGGCGAACGGACACTTCACCCCATTGATGAAGGGTGGTCTGAATGGTGCCATGTCCGGGTTGAATGTGTCGCAACGACCAAGGTGGAGATGTGCCTAAGTTCTTTCAACATGTGTTCGTCTGGCGTATCGTCGTCATTTCGTTTGCCGTATGGCTCGTTGTGTTGGGTTTGCGGAGCCAAGGTCTTTTGGAAGGGCTGGAGTTGGAAGCCTACGATTGGTCCCTGCGGCTGTCACCAGCACACATCAACGAATCTCCGCCCATCACCCTGGTCACCATTACCGATCAAGATATTCAGACTTTGGGGCAATGGCCCGTTTCTGATGAGATAATGGCCGAGGCCCTGACGCGCATTCAGGCTCAGGGTCCGCGAGTCATGGGTGTCGATATCTATCGTGATCTGGAAGTCCCTCCAGGGCGTGCCGTGTTGAACCAGGTTCTTCAGCGGTTCCCCCAAATTATGATGGTGATGAAATTTGGGAAACCCGAGCAAGGGGGCATTGCGGGGCCAACGATCTTAAAGGGGACGGATCGGGTG
>QJYE01000016.1 GCA_003235785.1 Nitrospirota bacterium | reverse complement strand
AAGATTGTCAAAGTGGATTGTGAAGATCGAAAAATCGCGCTGAGTTTGTGGGAACATTTAAAGGATTTGGAGCAGAACGAAGTTGAGAAATTTAATAGCAGCCAGGGTACAGTCGATCAAAGTCTGGGTCGAGCTGTTCAAGCTTCGGAGCAAGAAGGGGGAGACGATTCGGATTCCCATGCTTGAGAAGATTCAGCCTGATTCTAATCCGAGGGGTTTGTCCCGATGAATGACGGATACCCTCGGTGGAAGCGTGTCTTCTGGATGCTTCTGGCGGGATTTATGCTCTTTACTATTGGGAAGGCGGTTTTGCCGGAATTGTTGCTCGCAGGGAAAGAAGGTGTGGCCATCGTCCGAATCGAAGGCCCGATTCTTGACTCCTATCAAACGATTGAAGAGCTCAAGGCCTTTGCCGATGATCCGTTAGTGAAGGCAATTGTTGTGAGAATTGATAGCCCTGGTGGAGGAGTGGCTCCATCGCAAGAAATCTATAATGCTGTCAAGCGAGTCAGAAATGAACAGAACAAAACGGTCGTGGCCTCAATGGGCACTGTGGCAGCCTCTGGAGGTTATTACATTGCCGTGGCCACGGATCGGATTCTGGCAAACCCCGGGACGTTAACGGGGAGCATTGGTGTCATTATGCAGATGGCCAATTTTCAGGACTTGCTAGAGAAAATTGGTGTCAAAAGCGTGGTTATCAAAACAGGGAAGTTTAAGGATCTTGGCTCACCTTTTCGTCCGATGGTGGAGGAAGAGCGTCAATTGTTGGAATCGGTCATGAATGATACGCTGAGTCAATTCGTTGAGGCCGTGGCAGAAGGGCGGTCACTGGAAGTGGCGGAGGTGGAGCTATTAGCTGATGGGCGAGTGTTTACAGGGAGGCAAGCTAAGTCGGTATTGCTGATCGATGAAATTGGGGATTTGCAGGATGCGATTAAACTAGCGGGTGAGTTGAGTGGGATAGAAGGCAGTCCCAGAGTCTTGGAGACGACAAAGCCATTTTCAATTACAGAATTCCTTGAAAGTACATTTTTGGGCGATGTTCGTGCCTTGGCACCTTCCCGGTTTTCGGCCCCATTACTCTATCTCTGGCTGGCATAAGCAAGGCAAGGAGGATCAGATGACAAAAGCGGATCTCATCGAGAAGTTGGCGGAAAAAGCTCCCCAATTAAGTCGACGACAGGCCGAGCAGGTGGTAAACACCATTTTCGATTCTATCCGTGATTCTTTAAAGCGTGGCGAAAAGACTGAAATTCGAGGATTTGGAAGTTTTCGCCTTCGTCATCGACAAACGAAAGAAGGTCGAAATCCCAAAACAGGAGAATCAGTTTCCGTCCCCGAAAAGCGCATGCCATTTTTTAAAGCAGGCAAAGAAATTAAGGAATTATTAAACCCAGAAGAAAAAGTTGCGTCGTGACCTATGTCTACTCCTGATCCATCTCCAACAGTTCAAGATATGCCATGGACGGATGAGGCTTTGTCTCGTCTAGATCGTGCCCCAAGTTTTTTGCGAGGCATGGTGCGTCGTTTGGCTGATAAAAAGGCCAAAGAGCTTGGCTATGCGGAAATTACCGTTGATATTCTCGAGCAATTTAAAAGCCAGATGATGGGTCAAATGGGTGGCGAAGCGGGGATGTCTCAGGCAGCCGAAGATATGGCTGCTGGCAAGCTGCCTTGGACGGCCGAAGCCAAGAAACGACTCGAATCTATTCCGGAATTCATGCGAGGCATGATTGCCAATATTGCGGAAGATGTGGCTAAAGAGCGTGGCCATATGGAAGTCAATGTGGAGTTGTTTGAAAAGGTCGAAGCCTTAGGTGACTTGCAAGAGCAAGCTGGCGTTCCTTTGGAATGGACAGAAGAAGCGTTAACGCTGTTGCAACACAAAATAGAGCATTCTCCCCCCATGGCCAAGGAATTTGTGGCAGATATGCTCAAGCATGACGCAGAGGATCTTGCGCGTGAGCAGGGGGTGGTCCGTATTGATGCAGAATCCTTACTCCGTCTTTGGGAAGCGCCACAATCACAGGTTTCCTGGACTGACGAGGCGTGGAAACGACTGCAGACCTCACCGGATTTTGTGCGGAGCGGAATTCGGAAGGCTGCGGAGCGTCGGGCGCGGAAGCTTGGGCTTCAAGAAATAGATTCGGAACATTTAACGGTGTTTCGAAACGAAGCCATGATGAAAGCCGTCAAGCGTATTAGAGCATTTGGGTACAAAGAACTGACGTTTGATGCCTTTGATGATGCACTTGACAAAGTCAAACGATTAAAGGGTAATGAACAAGCTGAACACCGCCTGGAAGAAATACGTGATTACATGAAAACCAAGCCTGATGTGGGTGTGCTTGGTGAGGAATTGATGGGGCGTTTCCGAAGTTATTTAAAAGGGGAGGGGAAATTATAGAACCTCAGCGCCGTAAGCCAGTTTATCTCTGCCTGCTGTTGTAGTTGAGTCACTCTCGTTTTTTATTTCCCATCACTGGCCCCTTCTTTTGCGAGTTGATCAACAATCTCGTTTTCAGGATTTCCCGAATGGGCTTTGATTTTTATCCAATGAATGGTGATGTTCGATGCTTTGACGGCACGGGCATAGGATTGGGTAAAGGGCAACTTCGTTCGCCAGGATCCCGTGGCCCAGCTTTCTAATCCTTGATAATCAAAGTACAACGTCACCTCTGTAATGCCCTGAGCCTGGCACCATTCCAGTGACTTAAGGATAGCAAAAATCTCTCCTGCGACATTTCGGTGTCTATGGGCCTCAGGAGGAATATCGTTGCCTTTGGCACGGTAGACTTCTCGCCCATCTTGTTTGACCAGTAATCCCCATCCAATACGCATGGAGCCGTCACCTTGAGGGAAGCAGGATCCATCTACCCAAATGGCAACCCTTGAAGGGGAAATCGCGGGGGAATCCTGAGATGGTTTTGATAAGTTGTCGATGTTGGCTGCGGTGCATGCGGCAAAAGCGGATGCTTCTTCCCATGTTGGGAAGGCTTTGTACTCTGCGTCGGGAAATTTGAATACTTGCTGACGACAGGCCTCCCAACTTTCAAAGACTCCGGTGGAACGGCCTCGACGTACCCCATAGAACTTCATCGCCAATCACGCATAGGAGTTCTTGAGCGATACCCCGTATTCTTCAACGGCTTCGTCCCCCTTCTAATGTCTGGATTTTGGCTTTCGCGAGAGCTGCTTGTGCCGCTTCATCAGGGTTATCTTCAACCAACACTAAAAATGTTTCGTATTCTTGAATGGCGCGTTTCGGGTTAATGGATTCAAACGCAGCAGCTAAATTAAATCGCGCTTGAGTATAAGCTGGTTGCAGCGCTAGGGCTTGTTCGTAGGCTTGGATGCCTGCGGGAATATTCTTCAGATGGACCAACACGGTCCCATAACTATTCAGAATATTGGAGGCATGGGGTTGAATGGCCATGGCGTTTTCAATAGCTGTTTTGGCTGCAGGAAAGTTGCCGAGTTGTATGAATGAAAGGCCAAGGCGATGGTGTGCTGCGGCGAGTTGCTTGGGATCAGAGAGTCCGTATTGAATGGCCTTTTGATAGGCATCTTGCGCGATGTCTGGCTGTTTGTGTCCGCAAGAGGCAAATAAGGCGATCTCTCCTCTGGCGAATTGCTGTAAGGCGAAAAATTCTTGGCTGGTTGTCGAAGGGGCTGGCGTTCCCGTAGATGAGGATACATCCAAATATGAAAGGAATTTTGGTTGACTCCCGTCCAAGAGTGATTCGTAGGGGTCTAGGACAAAGACGGCCATAATTAATCGATCGTCTTGTTTGGATCTATGTCGAAGATAATATTGGTGTGTTGTCGTGGATTTTCCGGTACGATATAACGTAGCAGAGTCTGGAATTTGGCCTTCCAGGAGCTGAGAAGAGGTCAAATAAAATTCGCGGGCTGGTGGTAATTGTGAAATGGTCTGTCGAAGGGTGGGGTAGTCATCCAAGGGTAACCCATCCGGGAAGACGGTGATGACGCCAACCACCGTCTCATCTTCATTGAAGACCACCCATTGGCCTTGATGATTGGGGAGGACAATTTCTTGAAAGTGTTCCGTCCCATTTCCCCATGGGGTTTCTTGGCCTCCTGGTTTCAACCAACTTTTCCGGGCTTCTGCCTTTGTCTGACAAAGGGCGATTTGGCCCAACAAATTAAGATCAGTTGCGGATGGTGGTAGAGATGAGGGGGGCGGGGTGGCGGCACAATGCGTCAGGGAGCAGACACAAAGAATTCCGGCAAGGCTCTTCCAGATGCCCGAGTTGGCTCTTAATCGTTGGAGAGGCTGGATAGGGGTCGCGGTCATCGCGAATTCACTATCGTTTGTCACCGCGTTTTGAAAAATTGAAGATTATTGAGGAATGGCGAACATTCTGGTGGGCGATACTGGGATCGAACCAGTGGCCTCTGCCGTGTGAAGGCAGCGCTCTCCCACTGAGCTAATCGCCCCAGCCCGTGAATGTATCATATTGCTGGAATCCGGAGCAATGAATGGATAAAAGGCATTCATTGCCTAATCTTGACGCTCTAGGAAATGGTGGAGTAGGCTCAATTTAGGTATTTCATCACATTGCTAAAGGGGGTGGATCATGGATAAGCAGGATCAAAAGCATGAGTCCAGAAAGCCAAATGCGCCTCAAGAAACTCAAGACATTCAGGCTAATCCCAAGGTGGCAGAAACCGGGCAACGGCTAAAGGAAGAAATGGATGATCTGGTTGACGAAATTGATAAAGTCCTCGAAGAAAATGCCACCGAATTTGTGAAAAACTATGTCCAAAAGGGCGGTGAATAGTCCCTAAATTTTCATAAAATGCGCAGCTTTATGCGGCTGTTCTTTCTGTTTTCGCCACAGTCTTTATACTGTAAGGTGCTTGCGTGTTCCAC
>QJYE01000294.1 GCA_003235785.1 Nitrospirota bacterium | reverse complement strand
AGCACGACTCGCCTTTTCCTGGCCATCGCCCCTCCCATTTAACAACCCCCAGAGGCCTGTTACGATACGTTCGGTCACTCCCATCTGTCTCAATTCTTTTGACATGTTTCGTATTCCCGTCCAGGCTAAAGAATAATTCAGGCATCCCTTGTTCTCACCCGTGCGTTCGGCAGCACTCCAACCATGGGAGCGAAGGCGCAAACCCGTTAGGATAAATCAGCAAGTGAGGTGCTTTCAATCAAAAAAGGGAATCACCAGGAGGAATAGAAAGGTTTTCCAAGAGAAATTAAATCAACGACCCGAAATGCGTGCCCCATTCAGAAGCGAGAGAATATCCAACCTTCTTCAGATGCTCCCCTTCCCGGGAATTCAGGGGAGAGAAAGTGCGTGCTCGTCGAAGATTGTCTTGTAATTCCCTTTGGGTGGCCATTCCGATGACCGCACAGGTGACGTGAGGCACACCTAAAGCATAGCGAAACGCCATATCTAAATGGGGGCTGGGCATCAAGCAATGGCTCAGACCCCTCCCGCCTGATTTCTGCTCACCTCCAAAAACTTTCATGGCAATCAGGCCCAGATTCAACCGGTTGGCAACCGTCCACACTCGGTCTTCGAAATTGTAGGTATGTCGATCAACAAAATTTATGACATTGAGCAACACATCAACCTCAATGCGTTGAATAGCCTCGGCAAATCTTCCCGGCCGATTATGGCCGGACAATCCGATGAACCTGGTCAATCCCAAGGCTTTGGCTTGCACCAAAGCCGCGTAGGCCCCCTTTCGCCCAAACACCACAGCGGGATCCATTTTGTCAGCCCCCAGACTATGCACAAATACCAAGTCAGCGTACCCTGTTTGGAGTTCTTTAAGATTGCCCTCTAACAATTTCAACGTGCCATCATAGGTGGGGTCATAACATTTGGTGACTAAAAATATTTCTCGACGCCGGTTCTTTAGCAAAGAACCCAACTGTTCCTGGGCTTTTCCGTACCCCGCAAACTCAGGGGCCGTATCAAAATATTTCACGCCTGCATTGAGGGCTGCTTCGAATAAATGCACCGCCTCGCGATGACTCAACCGTTTCCCTGCTGGCGCCGTACCAAACCCGAGAATCGGTAAGGATATTCCAGTTTTTCCCAATAGCCGTGCCGGCAGAGTCATGTTCACACTCTCTTAAAATAGTGATCCTAACCAGAGAAACGCATCGACTCAAAAGGAAATAGATCCGGCAATGAATGTAAATCCTGGATAGGCCGGAGACACCTCCGTCACCTCAAATTCGTTAAGAATAATTTTATGCCTTGCCTATAGGCTTTTCAATCAGATTCCTACCTGTTGCGTGATGCCTTGTCCCACTAAACCCTGTATGTCCTGAATCAATCCTTGGATCTTCCTGAAGACATGTGCCCGCTGATCATTGGTGAGTATCTGATCAATTTTAACACTATCTTTTCTGCCCCTTCACGGCATTCTCTTGAGGCCCCAAGAGAATCCGCCGTTGCGCCATAATTCGAGTCGGCCAACCAATGATAGAGGCTCTGTTCCAGGGTAACCGGACCGTGTGATGAAGAGAGAAGGCCCAACAACCTTATCAAAACATAAGATGAAACGACTCCATCCCACTGGCAAATCAAACGATCAACAATAAAATCTCTGTATCACTTATCCATCTCCATTTTTATTGCTGCTGTGGTAAAATCCGCACTGCCTTGTAAGGTAGCGGGTACCTAATCATGAAAATTTTTAGTTGCATGCATTGAAAGGCCTTTCTAGTAAATATATCCAACCAAAGAAAACCGCTATTTTAGGTTGAGCAGTTTATAAGCTGTGGAGTCAAAAGAGGATGCCAAGCCCTTCATGTTGAATTCAGTTCAATGGTAGCCCAAATCAATACTTGAAAAGTTCATACGGAATTTTCGTGAGGATTTGAAGACGGGGGAAAAACTTAAAAAGGATCAGAAAGTCTTGAAGCGTAAAAACACTATGTGTATCAGAAAGTTCTCAGCGCGTTGGAGAAGCGATCTGACGCGACAAACCACCATCCAGGTGTTGAGTCTTACCATATGTCTAAGTCTTATCCTGCCAGGCTGTGCCACCATGGTCACTGGCAGCACACAGGATATTACGATCACATCGAACCCCTCTGGTGCCATCGTCAAAATAAATGGGAAAAACCTTAAAACTCCTACGAGAGTGACGCTGAGTAAGAAGGACCGTCACTTTGTTGTTATTGAAAAACCTGGCTATGAATCAGCTGTCGTACCTGTCCAACGTCGCCCTTCCTGGTGGAACTTGTTAGATTTCCTCTGGCTCTATGGTGCCTTTATCCCCCTTGTTTTTGACACATATACTGGGGGGTTTTATGTTTTTAGTGATGAAGCCATCCATGTCAATTTAACCCCGGAGTCCGCTGAAACTCTCTTTAGCAGTACATCATTGAAGGAGGACAAGAATGATCAAGAACCCCTCTCTTGGTCCGGGGAAGCCTCGGTTATTCCAGTCATCATGCCCATCCCGGTATCTCCTTTCCCCGAGCGATTAACCATTGTGGCGGAATCGACAACCTATGGTCACCCTTTTCTCGCCTGGCTTGATGTGGCTTTAAATTTCATTCGCAAACGTCATCCAGACATGGTGATTATGGAGCGAGAGGCTAGTCAATTTATTTCAAGTGAGGCCACAAGTCAGTACAGCGGACGTTTTGATGAGGAAAGTACCGTTCGAATAGGAAGGCTGGTTGGTGCAGATACTCTTTTGACTTATCGACTCGAACCTCTTTCAGAAGAAACGCTTGAAGGGGTTGAAAAACATGGCGGGGACATATTGGGAGAAGTCGAGATACGCCTTCTTCATGTGGAGTCAGGACTCACAACCTTTCGACAATTGGCGGTCGCAACAGTGAAATTAGCAAGTCCCCAAGAAGGCAGAACGTGGCCTAAAGATCTGGTTCGTTTGGCTCATCGAAAAGCGGTGAAAAAGGCCACGTCCTATGTGCTCGCTGCGATGGTTTCGGCCTTTGGCGACAATCCCCTAGGATTGGTCCCTAGTCTGGCTTCGCCAGGAGAGGGAGTATTAATAGAAGGTGTCTTGAATGGCGGACCTGCCGATCAAGGAGGACTGAAAAAAGATGATCGAATATTGATGATCGATGGTCGCCCCCTGGTAGACTGGACCACCCGGGTATCACTTCCAGCCACCCTGACCATCGAACGCGAGGGAACGGAGGAAGAAGTCGTACTATCAAGTGACTCCCAATAGGGAGGCGCAGGGTGCGTGTGTGAATACTGTAACAACGCCTGTAAATTCAAAAATGCCTATGAAAAAGAGAAGATCTCACATCCAATTACCAGCAAAAAATACAACCTGGGTTTTAATTTTGGTAGTCACGCTCGTGATCTTTGTCGGATGCGCCCCGGTCTTCACCGAACCAGACCGGCCACCCCTGCAAACCGTGACCTCCGTGGACCTGACTCGTTATGCCGGCACCTGGTATGAGATTGCCCGTCTACCCATGTGGTTTCAGCAGGATTGTGTGGCCTCGCAAGCCATGTATACTTTGCTGTTGAACGGAAAGGTTGAAGTCTTAAACCAGTGTCTGACGACATCCGGTGATCAAAAACAAGCCCAAGGTGTGGCCACCGTGGTGGATGCCAACACCAATGCCAAGCTCTACGTGGTATTTGATAACTGGGCCGCGAAACTCTTTTCCGGTTGGGGCTCTGCCCCCACAGAAGGCAATTACTGGATTCTCCATCTTGACGCCAACTACCGCACGGCCCTTGTGGGAACTCCAGACCGGGAATACCTCTGGATACTTTCCCGAACACCTACTCTCGACGAGGCCATCTACGAAAAGCTGGTTAGCCTCGGAAAGCGAAAGGGCTATCTCACGTCCAACCTCATCCGAAGTTCCCATCCTTGAGGTATTGTTAACATAAGGCAAATTGGATTCCGTTTACGCATTGAACCGACAACCTAACCACTACAATTTCAAAGGATAATAGGCATGCGAATTGCCCATTGAGCATTAACTATTTTCGTTAACTTGAGAAGTCCTTCCTCATAGTTCAACCACAAAAAACACTACGGTTTTCGGATTTGCCCTCCATGAAGCGGACAGGCGAAAAAAGACTCTGGTTTTTAAATCGGACTATATTATTGGACGGCTCATTGGGGGGTATGGAGATAAAAAGGACGCCAAATGATTCACCTACTCTATGGGCAAACTAAAAAAGAAGGTACTTCCACGGCCAAGCTTGGTTTCAACCCCAACTTCTCCTTTATGGAGATTGATTAATTTCTTCACGATAGCCAATCCCAAACCCGTTGACTTTTCCCCTCCCGTGGGTTTGGCGCTTAGAGTCTGAAACTCTTTAAACAATAATTCCTGGTCTTCTTTGGAAAGCCCGGGCCCCTCATCACGAACCGAAAACCAGATACTATTCTCAGTTTTTTCGGTAGCGATACAAATGACAGTGTTGGGAGGAGAGAACTTAATGGCATTACCGATAAAATTTCCTAACACCTGTATGATGGCGCCCTGGTCAAAAGATAAAAGAGGAAGATTGCTCAAGGTCATGTGTAGAGTAATATTTTTTTTCTTTGCCAAGAGCTGATTTAATTCGACCTGTTGCCTGACTATCAGGTTAAAATCCTGGACCTGTTTCTCCAATTCGATCTTGCCACTTTCAATTTTGGAGATGTCCAGCAGGTTTTCCAGTAAAGCTTTCATGAAAGTACTGGCATGATAAATTTTCCCCAGCATGTCCTTCTGTTCGGGGTTAACATCGCCCACTGCACCTTCTTGCATGATTTCGCTGAACGATCGGATCAAGTAAAGCGGATTCCTCAAATCATGAGAGGCAATACCCAGGAATTTATTTTTGGTCTCGTTCAATTCCTCCAGCTGAG
>QJYE01000251.1 GCA_003235785.1 Nitrospirota bacterium | reverse complement strand
CCTGAAGGTGGGGATCAGGCTCCCCTGAAAATGAATCGTCAGATTCAATTGACCTCTGGCTACCTCCACTGTCACCAGGGACGGATTCGCGAATTTCAATTGGGCACGGACATTGGAGATTGTCGGCCTGTTTCCTTCCGGGTCCAGAAATACCAGGAGGCGATCCAGTGCTTCTTTTCCGATATGGGTAATGTGCAGGCTGCATTCTAATCGACTCAAGTCCACGGCTCCCATCGCATCCTGCAGAATGGTCGTGAGTCCAATCGTCGCGGCGATGTTACTATCGCCCTTGATTTTTGATTCTGTTTTGATGAGTTGGTTGGCATCGAGGTTCGCCACTTCAAGCCCTGCCGATAGACGCAGGGGATGTTCGGCGGCGATGATCACATTGCCTCCAATTCCTCCCCCAAGAAGATTCATGGCGAGATTTTGCATTTTGAAGGACTGTTGCTCAAAGGCCAAATTGGTCGAGAAGTTTTGGATGGTGAATGGCCCGAGCTGGAGACGCTCAATGGTGAGGGTCTGTCCTTTCCTGGAAAATGATTTGAGTTGGGCAATCCGGTCGGACGGTTGAAACGGTTTGTTCGGCGGAGACGGGAGTCCTTCCGGTTTCCAGGCCAATGATTTTCTGAACTGTATCCCACCATTCAGGTTTTGCAGTTCCGTGCCATCACGAGTGAGAGAGAGTGTGTCGGCACCGATTTCGACAGAGGCGTCCAGGGTCCCTTGTTCCTTTTTGAGGAGGGACAGGTTGACGAGAGCCTTCCCGTTTCCCTTCACCCCCAAGGGGTCTAACGCTTCTTGAAAGGTTTCCACATCCAGAGCCAGCCGGGTGTGCAGTTGGGCAAAGACTTTCGCCAATTGGGTGCCCCTGGGTGATGTGGAGGACAGAAGGTCACGCAAGCCCACCACCGCGCCCTTGAGGGAAAGGTCTACTCCCTTGGACGTCAGATGGATCGGGTCGATCTGGACCTCATTGAGATCGGGAGACACCATGTTCACGCGCAGGGAAGTGTCCGTTAATTCTCTGATTGGGAGCGTGTCCGGTAAGTGAATCCGATTGAGCGTCAGATCAGTCGTGAGTTGCGTCTGAGGTGTCGCCTGCGGGGAATAGGCCACCGTCATGGTGCCGTTGCCCCCTTGCACCTGGTACCCGGCGACAGCTCCTTCCAGATCCCGCATTGTAAGTTTTCCATTGACTCCCAAGGGAAGAGTCAATTGCTTGAGATCAGCGGCCTGGGGAATTTTTCCCGCTGCTCGCAGGGCCAGACTGACCCGGCCTTTTGGATTGATCTCCTCGACTCCCTTCATGAGTGATCCCGACAGATGCGGGAGAAGGTTGCCGACGT
This sequence comes from Nitrospirota bacterium, assembly GCA_003235785.1. Classification (GTDB taxonomy): domain Bacteria; phylum Nitrospirota; class Nitrospiria; order Nitrospirales; family UBA8639; genus Nitrospira_E. Next base: position 3,592 of record QJYE01000251.1, on the reverse strand, counting down.
GGAGAAGGGGAATTTGAAGATCCACGTCAAATTGCTGATTCGCCTGCGTAAACCGGCCCTTCACACCCATATCTAATATTTGGTCGCTGGTCAGTCGTAGGTTCTCCAATACGTAATCTTTTTTGAACACATCTTCTTTGGTTTTGGATGACAGTCTGAGAGAAGGCAGTGTGGCCGTCAGGGAGGGATCCTGGTACGTCAGGTTTCCAAGTGTGAGTTGGAACTGGTCTTGTGAGCGAAGGCTGGTAGGTTGATAGGCCGGTGAAAGATTGCCTTGAAAAGAAGACTTCAGGATCACATGGCTGCTCCCAATTGACAATCCTTCAGCCGCACGGAGGTTAGAGAGGTTTGAGGAAAATCCGACCGTACCCTGGAATGCGCCATTGTTTTCCTGATAGCCGGAAGAAACCAGGAAAGTCAGTTGGTGCATGGTGCCTTCCGAGGCCAGGGAGTCCACTTTCGCCCGAAGAGAGGAGAGCTTGAGTGCGGCGGTGGCTTTCGCCCATTCCGGACGGAAATCCGGATGAAGGGCTCCGGTGGCTCGAAGCACAAGCGTATCCGGTTCGTTGCCTTTCTGGAGCACGAGTCCTTGAAGCCGGTCCTTGGGTAGAAGAGAGAGTAAGGCGTTGATTTTCGGCGACAGGCGGACTTCCAGCGTGGCATCCATGTCTTTTTTCGGCGGTGCCTGGGGTTGTACGTCTGCCTTCATTTTTAGCGTGCCATAGGGCCTCAGGTCGATGTCTAGATTCTTTACCTGGATTTGACGCGTGTGATGATTGCCGCTGGTCTCGAGAGCAACGGCAAAGGGAAGATTCACTGGTCTGCCGAGCAGTTCTCCGGGCAGTGCGGTGTTCCCGGAGATCTTCAGATTTCCTGAAAATGGTCCAAGGGCTTGGTAGTCGCTCTCCAGGGTGAAGTGAAGGTTGTGTACGCCATAGGTTTGAAACGCCAGGTTATGAGTGGAAAGTTCTGCCGAAATGTTTCCCCTGAAGGGGAGGCTCTCCTTGAGCTGAACATCTTTGGCGGTGAGCGCCAAATCTGTCGGTCCCACCGTCAGGGCAAGATCTGGATGATGCAGTTCGACATCCTTCCCGTCCAATCCCGCGTGAATGATCCCCTGAAATCCGGAATCGGGAAGGGAGCCTGTCACGGTCAAGGAAGGAGAAACGATTCCGCGAATTGAAGATGTGGCTAAATCCGGCGGCACAAAATCTTTGACGAGAGCCATAATCATCCCAAGGTCAAGAGACGTATCGGTCAGGGAGAGGTCCACGGTTTTTTTGGTTAGGAATTCGTTGATTGTTCCGGAGAGCGTGAGGCGAATGGCTGGATCTGATTCAATGGTGAGCTGTTTCAGATCAAGGTGTTGAGTCGGAAGATGAACGGCTGTGTCGAACTTTACGACCAGAGGCAGTTGAATGTGCTTGCCTTGAAGGGTCAGGGCTAGTTGTTCAACCTGCAGCATGCCGTTGAGATGGGCATCATCCGATGACACGGCTCCCGAACTCTGGAGATTGAGATGAGTGAGGTTCACCGTGAGGTCTGACGACACCACAACCTGGATGTCGCTCTCGATGATCTTGAAGGTTTCTAGATCAATCGAGACGGGTAGTGTGGGAAGGGTTGCTGGTTCAGAAGGGGGTGGGGGAGTTGGCTCCGGAGCGGCCTTTGTGAGTTCCGGAAGATTGAGGGATACGTCTGCGTGATCGATGGAGATTTCATTGATGGTCAAGGTGCCCTTCAGCAGTCCCAAAAGGCTGTAATCCAATGTCAGGTGTTCAAGTGTGAGAGGAGGTTGGCTTGGCTTGATAAATTCCAATTGACTGACTTGAAGACCTGTGAGCAGATTTAACGAGAGGGAATGGATCCGGACCGTTCCTTGAAGAAGCTCAGAGAGACGAACTTCTAACTCTTGCCGGACCATGTCCGAAGGAAACCAATAGGTCAACAACAGTCCCGCACAGAGAAGAAGGGCCAGCATGCCCATGCCCAACCAGACGAACCCTTTCAAGACTTTCCTTGATCGTGGTGCCTTTGAAGAAGGAGGCGTATCGTGTGGGAGGGTATCGGGAGTCATGGAAGAGCAAGAATTCTATTGTCAGAAAGCGACGAGACTTCTTTTGTTATTGAAGTAGGGCCTCCAATGTCACGTAACGGCTATTACTTAAGAGTGTAGTAAACTTCACCTCCTAAATAAAGGAATGAAATGATGGCAATGACCGTTTGGCTAGTTTTTTGAAAGGGAAGAAATCGGCAAGCCCGTCGGGGTGTCTTTGCAAGCATTTTGTCATCGGTGAAGCATGAAGTGCCTATCCACTCCTCTCCCATCTTTTCGTCATCCCCGCAAGTGGTTGGCGGGGATCCATCCGAAACGAAGAGCAGAGGGATTCCCGATCACCAATGTCGGGAATGACGGCGGTAAAGATGCGTGCGCGATAGAAGCTATTGGAAACGACCGAGGCCATGGATGCCTGGAGAGAAGAGAGAAAGAAAGATAAAGGGTGTTGGCAATGATTAGGCTCCTTTGAGAGCTCGGTAGCCAAAGAGCAGGACTAGGGCTCCAACAATGGCGATACCAAGGCTGCGCAGGTCAAAGCCTGAGACATCACCGTATCCCAATGAGGTGCTGATAAACCCGCCCACCATGGCACCGGCAATCCCAATAAGGCTGGTGATAATCATTCCACCAGGGTCTTTCCCCGGCATAATGAACTTGGCAATGATCCCTGCGATTAGCCCGAACACGATCCAGGATATGATACCCATGGCGATTCTCCTATCTTTTGCGGGAAGGTGAGTTTAGGCCTGCTCTTTATTCATAGATGAAATAAAGGCATCAGCTTGTTTAATCGAGACTTCCATTTCCTTGATAAGGGTATTGATGTTGCTTTCGACGGAGCCCAACTCGCTTTTTAAGGACGCGATGGCCTGGGCATTGAGATTATGTTTGAGGAAGAGGACCTGGTCCTTAAACTTGGCCAAGACCGGGGGCATTTTACTCTCCGCCCGCTTCATGGCCTTGATGAGTTGGGCATATTGCGTGCGGGTGTGCGTCAGCTTGCCTTGACTGCTCTTGCGCAAACTGGCACTGGAGTATTCTTTGAGTTCAGCCTCCCATTCCTCAAATAAGGCTTGAGAGACATCTTCTACCGAAGCGATTCGATCCCGCACCGCGTTGGCCTTGGCTTCACTCTTTTCGTATTCGGCATTCAAGATCTCGTATTTTTCTTGCAGCTCACCGCCCTTGATATTGAGAGTTTTGGTGAAACGGTCGAGCGCCGATTTGAATTGTTCTTTGGCCTCCTGTTGGGCGTCACGGGCTTTCTCCACATCGCTCACCATGAGATCGCGCTTGTGGTAGCCCATTTTTTCCATGCCGGCGTAATATGCACTTTGACAGCCGAAAAAAGACAGTGAGGCGATCAACATCAGCCCCAAGAGCAGTCGAAAAAATGCTTTGCCATTTTGATGTCGAGAAAACAAAGTATCCATCCTCATCACCCTTTTTTTCATGCCATGTTGAAACGCTATCGTGATACAGGCGAACCCGCTTTCTTTATGCGGAAGGATTTAGGGCCTTTGCCAGAAGGTC
>QJYE01000515.1 GCA_003235785.1 Nitrospirota bacterium | reverse complement strand
AGCCTGCATCTTGGGTTTCTTCTTGTCGTTATGATATGAGGCAAGGTCACGATGATCGGGTACTTTCTTGCCCTTATTCTTGCCTCCGTTCTTGGACCAACTTCTAACGGGATTTTTCCTTCGGTCCACTCGAAAACCCTTCGCAGCCCAGTGTTACTACAAAAAGTCTGACACTGTGAGGAGTCAGGCATGTGAGAAGTGGGAAGTCTGATGGGGGTGACTTAGGGGGACCCTTTCTCTCTTGATTAGATCGGGCCACGGACGACACTGGTGACGACAAAATTTTTGTCATCAAATGTGATGGTGAGCGATTCGCCTTTGACCATGTGGGTGCCCTGCAAAGCCATATAGGAATATGTCCAGGTATGAACGTGCCCATCTTTGGTTTGCGATTTGAGACGGGCAACTGGCTCACCAAGCATGGCCAATACCTCATCTTGAGTGGTGATTTTGGGGTGAATCTCGTTCTCAATACCGATAGGAATTGGCCTCTCGCCCGCCTCATAGAGGTAAGAAGGGCTGCGTGCGCAGGCGGAGAGGAGAATCGTGGCAAAAACGAGGAACCCTGTTCGTTGTAGCCAGCAGATTGTCCGTGTATTTAAAAGGGCTCTTCCCGTAATCTTCATGATCAGTCTCCTTTTTATACGAAATCCTCCCCCGCCTCACATTGGGCCAAGGAGGTGACGCTATTGTAAGAATGCAAGTTTAGGAATCAAGTCTCTCTTAAAAGCCAAGTATGGAACAGCCGGACACTTGTCTCACTGCATCACCATTTACAGGCCTGCACATATTTCACTTGCAAGAAACCCCAATTTATGCCGGCTCCTTCTTCCTGGCAAGAAGGTCTAGATACCATGATTTTTCTTTTTAATTGTTGAAGCCTTTTGCCTTTTGGGGGGTAATTTAACAGGCTGGCCCATAGAGTCAACAACTTACTCAAAAGGACCCGTGGTTCACCCCCTTCCCATTCAGCAATATTCTGCCATCGCCCATTTCAGGCAACTTCCTTCTGGCCCCATACATCAGCCCCAACTTGCTAGGGGGCACTCTTCCTGTGGGTATCGACGTGCATTCTCTCATTTAATGGCAGGTACTTACGAACGGGATTTTTGGCGGTGGCCGAAGAGGAGGGTCACGTTGATCCGGCGGCATTCGTAGGTGTCGTGAAAGTCGATGACGTCGGTTTCGTGAAAGAGGTTGGAATTAAAGATGACCGCCCGGTTTTGGCGGTGCGGAATGGTGATGGGTTTGGCCCCGCTTTCTTCCAGGAAAGTCTGAATTTTATGTTTGTTCTTCTGATCATTATATGCGGCAAAGTCCCACGCATCCGGCGCTTCCTTATCCCAGACAACCAGTCCGCCTGATTCAGGATTGCGGTTGGCCTCGTTTGGGGTGATCCAGAAATTCACATTCACGGCCGCCGCATCCGCGTGCATATTCAAGCCTCGCAAGGCACTGTCATGCTTGAAGGCCCAGGCCTGTTGAAGCTGATGGTGCTGGAAGATCTTAGGGAAGCGAATCCGAAGTTCTTCCGCTATTTGCAGGAGTAGGGGGGAGGCAAAGCCGTTGGCCAGAAACGTCCCGCTATACCCATTTTGATAGTCACGTTTCCAGATTGTCGATTCCAGGCAAAAGGATCGAATGTGAGTCAGGGCCTGTTCGGTCAGCAGGTCATCCACAAACATGGCTTCCGGTTTGGTGGAGAAGTATCGGGTTTCAATGGCTGAAACATCCAGCTTCGGGTTGACGGCCGGAATGTCCAGTCGTGGGGTGTGGCGGACATACAGAAGCCGATTGAAGGATGGGGCGATCTGGTTTTGGTCTTGTGGGGTGAGTTTCAGGAAAATAGAATCCGGTGACGACTGGGATAACCGCTGATACAAGGTGGTCAACGCGCTTCGATACTCAGGAGGCATGGGCGGGTTGGGAACATGTTCAGCCATATATTCTAGTTGTTCGAAATCGTGTTTGATTCGGGCTTTCGTGACAAAGGCGGGTGCCATACCGCGCCCATGGTTAAAGGTCAAATCAGCCGAGCGTTGAAAACAGGCCAATGCGGCATCTTCCTGACCTTGCCAAAGACGCACGAGACCTAAATGATAATGGGCGTTGGCATAGCCTGGTTTCAGAATAAGAGCCTGGTGAAAGGCTTCAGCGGCTTCCACCAGTTTTCCTTGATCTTGAAGGACCACGCCCATGTTATTGAGGGCTTCGGCATGTTGTGGCGAAATTTTAAGGGCCTGTTGATATTGCGCGAAGGCCAGGTCCAGGTCACCTTTTTCCTTATACACCACGCCCAAATTATTCAGGAGATCGGCAGATTGCGGCTTGAGCGTTCTGGCCTGTTCATACGCAGCAATGGCCAGGCCCCATCGGCGCTGCCGTCGATAGACATTCCCGACATTACTCAACGCTTCGACGTATTGAGGCTTGAGCTGAATGGCTTCTTGGTAGGCCGAGACGGCCTCTTCCCAGCGTTCCTCCTTTTCCAAGACTAAGGCATAGTTGAAAAAATAATGGGGTTTCTTCTTATCAAGGGAAATAGCCTGCTGAATGAGTGTCAACGCCAGTCCATATTGTCCCTGTTGATAAGCCAGGAGTCCTCGAAGATGGAGCGAGTCAGGATGAGCAGGGAATTGGCTCAGAATATGGTCATAGCTGGTTTCCGCTTCTTGAAACCGTTTGGCTTGATGATGGCCGACGGCTACTTGGAAGAGGCGATGGGCTTCTGCAGAAAGGTTCTGCGCCTGTAAGGTTCGTTGGGTTTTTTCTGCCTGGTGGCGTGATGAACGGTTCATGACAGCAACCCTGTCTTTCCTTGTGGGCAATCCTTGGGATGTTTTAAAAAGCCTATGTCGGATTCACGACAAAAGTAAAGTCAAGAATGTTGGCCTATGTTGGGAAAGGCACAATAGGAACTGAATACAGACGTTTAAGGATAGGACAAATTCAGTCAGGACGAGTTCCTGTGGCTCAATTCAAAAGTGGGAGGCGGGGTCTAACTGAAAAAGGCTCCAATTCAGGGCCTCTCGTAAGGCCTGGATATCTTCATGTGTGGAGGGGTTGGACCAGGCTTGAAGGTTAAGGGCTTCAATCGGGGTTAGTGCGCGCAGATCGCCTAAACTTCCTAACCCTCGAACGGCGATAGTTTGCATGCGGGGATCTTGAGATTGTAGTTGTTGGATAAAGACATCATAAAGGGTTGGGATGGCGCTGTGTTTCGCGATTTCACCGAGGCCCTTGAGTGCCGTGAGTTGGTGCTCCGGGCTTTTGGACGTATTCACAATGTTCACCAATGTAGGGATGGCTACTTCACCTTGGTCCCCGAGAGCCGTAATGGCTGTCATAGCCAGTTCGGGATTTTTTGTGGCTTCTTCAATGGTCGAGAACGCAGCCGGCGAATTCAGAGGGCCGAGTAATTGAAGAAGAAGGCGACGTCGGTCAAGCTGGTCGGTTCCTTGTTGAAAGAGATGAATGAGGCGATCGGTTTGTCCCCATTCAGCGGCTAAGTACAGGGGGAATTCATCTTGATTGAGTTGGGCTTGTAATTCTTGTAATGCATAGAGCCCGGCATTAGTGGCGCCAGCGGCCTTGGCTGCATCCCTGGCGTCTTCAAACGAGGTCCGCACTTCCCAGTTCCAAAGGGCGGGTTGGCCCTGCTGGTGATAGGAAATTTGGCAGGCGGGGCCTTTCCAGAGTCGAGAAGCGGCTGCCGAAGTATGACTGCCTTGACGATGTTTAGAGGGACCCGTCCAGGTCTTCTGTTCTTCGCATTTTACCCGCACAATGATATCGTGGGGAGTTGTGACTTCTTGAACAGGGGTAAAGCCAGCTTTCGCCAAACGGTCGCTCACCACCTGTTGAAGCGTGGGAAAGTTCTGCACTCCCCTTTCGGTGAGGGCAAGGGTCTCGACGAGGACATGCTGGACCTGTTCAAGGGGAGCGGGTTGTATGCTTGTGTCCGTTAACGGAGCGGCCGATAGGATTGCAGGGATTCCTATCCATATCCATAGGCTCAGGATGATGGTCGCATAGGGAAACGACTGTGAACCAAGAGATGGTATCGATAAAGGCATTGAACTGGCTCCTTGGCAAAATAGCTCGGTATCATACCGAGCTGATTCCCAAAATAAAACCCATCATGCAAGAAAGCGGAAGACAGGTAAAGATTGTGAATTCGTCGGTGAGGCAAGGATGGCATCTCCAGCTTGGTCGGATGGCTCTGTTGTCACTGGGCTCCGTCTTTTTCGTATGGAGTGCCATGGTTTGGGGCAGCATAGGGATCTGCGACGCCTCCATCCTCAATCAAACAAATTTTGAGGATGAGGAGATGGCTCCGTGGGAATTCTTTGTCACCGCCAATGGAACGCTGGGTGGCGAGGGGTTTCCAGCCATGGCCTTGTTTGAAGTGGCGAAAGACGGGCAAAAATCAACCAGCCTCAAATTTAAAGTAGGACAGGTACGATATGAGGCTGATAAACAGCCAGAACAGGGAGGAGGCTTGGTTATGCAGGTGGGGACGGAGGCCGGAATCCTTGAACTTTCTGCGCAGTTAGCCGTGTCCTATTCTTCGCCCAAGGATAAACGTAACTTAGCTGGAGGGCTGTTTGAGTGGTTAGTGGATGATCAGGTCATCGTCAGCCAGGATATCGGGCCGATTGAAAATGGCAAGATCATTCGGCACCTCTTCAAGGCCAGTCACCAAGTCAACGAGGGCAACCATACCATACGCTTGCGAATCACCAGGCCCTTTACGAGCCATCCCGGGCAACAAGCGCCTTTCCAATTTGTGGACGATTTATTCATTCGACTCTCGCCCGATCCATAACTCCTTCCGTTGTGGCGGTGGCATGGGCTTCGCATTTTCTCCAGAATACAGTTAGGGGTGTCGAATAATTAAGATTTTCAAGGGCAAGCTTGCCCGGTGTGGCGTTGCCTACCAA
>QJYE01000211.1 GCA_003235785.1 Nitrospirota bacterium | reverse complement strand
TAGCACGCCAAGTTTTCTTCCAGGGGGGTGGCCTCAATCTAGGCCGTGTATTTATCCCGCTGAAGAAAAAACATCAAGTTAATACGAGTCGGGAGCAGGAAGATCCACCTCGGATTGCTTGGCTTCCGGGACAATTTTTTCCAACCGGCGATGATATTCCCGCATGCGTTGTTGTTGCTCAGGATTAAACTTGATCATTTCTTGATTGTGAAGATCGACAAGCAGTTCGATGCACTGCAAAAGGGGCGGCACGGCATCAAACACTTTTCCGGCCTCAAATGCTTCTAGCGATTTCACAAACAAAGGCGGGAGTGGTTTATACGTGGATCCAGCCCGGTCACGAAAACGGTAGACGATATCCTCATACACTTCCACCGCTTCTTCAGCAGGCCTTACTCCTCCAGGCAAAATCATTCTTGACGCCGCAGGGACTTTGGCGGCAAACGCGGCCAAACTCGCAATCAACTCACCTAGAGTATCGACCACTTGTCCGGGCTGAAGGGGTTCCTGCTTGCTCATCGACCTGAATCTATTCCAAACATAGGGTTGCCTGTCAAGACGGGGGAGCACCATGATTTGCTAATTCCCGACGCACCGCTTCCATGTCTTCTGGGAGAGGCGCTGAAAATATCATCGATTCTCCGGTAAGAGGATGAACAAAACCTAAGACTTTGGCATGGAGCATCACACGAGGAACGCTGAAACCCCCAAGTTCCATCACCTTTTTTCCGCCATACGTTTGGTCCCCTAAAATTGGACAGTCAATTGCCTTCAGGTGCACACGCAATTGATGAGTTCGGCCAGTCCCTGGTGTTAAGGCGGCATAAGCAGCCAGTTTCCCAAATCGTTCGAGAATTTTATAGCTGGTTAACGATTCTTTCGGTCGTGTCGTTCGTGCGGAAAAAGTTTTTCGGTCTTTTGTATCTCGTCCAATAGCTAATTCAATACGGCCTTCCCCCGACTTTGGCGCTCCCCATATCAAGGCTTCATAGAGACGGCTAATGGTATGTTCTTTAAATTGCGCAGATAAATGCCGATGCGCATGATCCGTCTTAGCCACCACTAACACACCAGTGGTCTCCTTATCTAATCGATGAACCAGCCCTGGCCGCTCTCGCCCCCCTATCGATGAGAGATGTCCTTCTCCACGTTGCATGTGATACAGCAAGGCATTGACCATCGTCCCCGTCCAATGGCCAGGGGCTGGATGCACGACCAGACCTGCCGGCTTATTGATGACGAGGAGCGCTTCATCTTCATGAAGTATGTGAAGGGGAATGGGTTCGGGGCTTATATCAATCGGCTCTGGGCGAGGGACCACCAACAGAATTTGGTCGCCGGGTTTCACCTTGTGACTGGGTTTTACCACCTGGCCAGCGATGGTGATATGACCACCTTCGATTAATCGTTGCAGAGCGGTTCGAGAATAATAGGGGTCACGATTGGCGAGAAAATGATCAAGCCGCTTGGGTGATTCCCCAGCGGTAACAATAATTTCCGTCCGCGTTTCGACGTGCGGCATGGAGGGCAGTGGGAAAAGTACGTTTTGAGAGACTAGGAAAGTCTTGGTCCGCCTTGTTGGCGGTGACGGTCGGCGATTTTTTTGCGGAGGCGCGCCTTTTCTAAGCTCACGCGGGCTTCTTCAACCTCCGAGGCCAAACCGCCTCGTTCCAGTCGTTCTTCCGCTTTTTTCACAGCTTCTGTCGCACGATCCACATTGATATCTTCCGCTTTTTCAGCAATCTCGGCGAGGATCGTCACTTTGGTTGGCGTGACTTCAGCAAATCCCCATAGTACGGACATGAACTCCGTATGCTCACCCACTCGATACTGCAGTTCGCCAATACGCAAGGTTGTGAGAAAATGACAATGTCCAGGGAGAACGCCAAAATCGCCTTCACTGCCAGGTGCCAATACATAATCGACTTCCTGACTTAATAGACGATGATCAGGGGTCACCACTTCGAGAAGAATCTTGCCTGGTGACACTGTAGTTGCAGAAGAAGCCATTAGACCTTATATCCCAATTTTTTGGCTTTCTCGATGGCCTCTTCAATCGGCCCCACCATGTAAAATGCCTGCTCCGGCAGGTGGTCATATTTCCCATCAACGATTTCTTTAAAACTGCGGACCGTATCGACCAATTTCACATATTTTCCTGGAGATCCCGTAAAGGCCTCGGCTACATGAAAGGGTTGCGAAAGGAAACGCTGCAGCTTACGAGCCCTCGCCACGGTTTGCTTATCATCTTCAGACAATTCGTCCATTCCCAGAATCGCAATAATATCCTGCAAATCTTTGTATTTTTGCAAAGTCCCTTGCACGCGTTGCACCACTCCATAATGTTCCTCGCCCAAAATATGCGGATCCAAAATCCGCGACGTGGAATCCAAGGGGTCCACGGCGGGATAAATCCCCAACTCTGCCAAACCGCGAGAAAGCACCGTCGTGGCATCCAAGTGAGCAAAGGCCGTCGCTGGCGCTGGATCGGTTAAATCGTCAGCCGGCACATAAATCGCTTGAACCGAAGTAATGGAACCGTTCTTGGTAGACGTAATGCGTTCTTGTAACGTCCCCATTTCGGTACCAAGCGTTGGTTGATATCCGACCGCCGATGGCATACGGCCCAACAGCGCGGACACTTCGGAGCCGGCTTGGGTAAATCGAAAAATATTATCGACGAAGAGCAGCACATCCTGATGCTCTTCATCCCGGAAATATTCAGCAATCGTCAAACCCGTTAAACCCACCCGAAGCCTGGCACCCGGTGGTTCATTCATTTGGCCATAGACAAGCGCCGCTTTGGATTTTGCAAAATCATTAGGATCAATAACCTTGGAATCTTGCATTTCGTGCCAGAGATCATTCCCTTCACGGGTCCGTTCTCCAACACCAGCAAATACCGAAAATCCACCATGGTGAAGCGCGATATTATTGATCAGTTCCATAATGATGACGGTTTTTCCCACACCAGCACCACCGAACAAACCGACCTTTCCACCCTTGGCATACGGTTCCAAGAGATCGACCACTTTGATACCAGTTTCTAAGACTTCCGTTTTGGTTTCCTGATCTTCTAAGGCTGGAGCAGGACGGTGAATGGACCAACGTTTTTGCGTTTGAACCGGACCGAACCCATCGACCGGTTCACCTAAAACGTTCATGATACGACCCAACGTTTCCTTCCCAACTGGAACAGAAATGGCTGCGCCGGTATCCACCACTTCCAGCCCACGAACCAACCCGTCCGTCGAAGACATCGACACCGCCCGGACTCGGTTCTCTCCAAGGTGCTGCGCAACCTCCATCGTCAGTTTGTCATTTTCCCCTTGAGTAATCGTCAAGGCATTAAAAATATGTGGCAGTTTCCCCGGAGGGAACTCAATGTCGACCACCGGTCCAATGACTTGTACGACTTTTCCGTTTCCAGTATCGGTACCCACCATATGCTCCTTGGTTGGAAGAGGTTGGAGAACAGTGCGGCCAAAAACTGCTCATTGCCAACCCGTGATTTATTTGAGGGCCTCAGCGCCTCCGACAATATCCATCAATTCTTTGGTAATAGCTGCCTGCCGAGTCTTGTTATAAAACAGCGTGACTTTTTTGATTAATTCGCCAGCATTCCGTGTCGCCCCGTCCATAGCCGTCATCCGCGCCGCCTGTTCCGCTGCGGCTGATTCCAACAGAACGCGGTACGTTTGGATTTCAAAATGTTTGGGCAGTAACGTCTCTAGTAATTCACCCTCATCTGGTTCATAAAGGTAACCGCCTCCCATTGAGGGGTGCTGACCGAGCTGAAGGGATTCAATCGGCAGCAATTTCTCCACAATCACTTCTTGCTGCATCGCTGATTTAAATTCATTATAGACAACATAGAGGTGATCGAATGTGCCCTCATGATATTGGGAAACAATATTTTGGCCAATGTCCAAAGCATGTTCAAAACTGAGTCGATCAAACACGCCAGGCCATTCTTGCCGAATGGGCCAATCCCGCCGCTTGAAAAAATCAATGGACTTTCGGCCTGCGAGACTCACCGATACCTGCTTACCTTGCCGACGTTGTTCTTCTAAAAACTCCACGGCTCGGCGAAGAATATTCGTATTAAAGGCCCCACATAGCCCGCGATCACTCGTCACCACCAATAACTCTAGCGAATTTCCCTCACGTCGACTCAAAAGAGGATGTGAGGCACGATTCACGCGCTGACTTAAATTGCTCATGACCTCACGCAATTGATGGGCATAGGGCCGCGCGGTCAGAATACGTTCTTGGGCGCGCTTGAGCTTCGCAGCCGCCACCATTTTCATGGCCTTGGTAATTTTCTGGGTATTTTTGACGGAAGCAATTTTCCGTCGAAGACTTTGAAGACTGGGCATAGTTGAGGAGACTTTTGCTAGAGCTTAGTCGAAACCTTTAGACTTTTTAAACTCAGTAATTAATTGCTTAAGTTGGGCACCGAATTCGTCATCGATCTTCTTTTTGGTTTTGACCTCGTCCCGAATAGCTGCATGCTTCTCTTTGATGAAGGCCAGAAGATCGTGTTCGAATTCCCGGATTTTATTCACCGGCACATTATCAATGAAGCCGTTGACTCCGGCAAAAATGGATATCACCTGATCCGCAACGGGCATCGGCTTATATTGATCTTGCTTAAGCAATTCCACCATGCGAACACCACGAGCCAATTGGGCTTGCGTGGCTTTGTCTAATTCACTCCCAAATTGCGAAAAGGCCGCCATTTCCCGGTATTGCGCCAAATCAAGCCTTAGCGTCCCCGCGACTTGTTTCATGGTTTTAATCTGGGCCGAACCACCAACGCGGGAGACCGACAATCCCACGTTAATCGCCGGTCGAATTCCAGAATAGAACAAATCGGCGGCGAGATAAATCTGCCCATCCGTAATCGAAATCACATTCGTGGGAATATAGGCAGAGACGTCACCC
>QJYE01000481.1 GCA_003235785.1 Nitrospirota bacterium | reverse complement strand
GACTTGCTCGCACACCGGGAAAGTTCCCGACGATTTCGAACCGGTCCGTATAGGGCAGTCTCAATGCCGTTTGGAGAATGTCGTCGGGGTATCGATAGAAGTGATCGGCAATCATGACTTTGTGCTGGCCTAATCCAACCGTGTCAACCGAAAGGTCGAAATGCGGATTCACCGCAAAGAGGTCTTGGGGTAAGGGATGAGGCATCGAAAACCTTCAAAAAATAAGTCTGGTGCCATTTATGGAGCAAGTCGAAATATGGTGCGCTGGATCCAGTGAGAGAGTCAAGTAGCAGACCCTCACTCACTGGGGGGCGAGGGACAATTAAACGAACATGGTTCAACGTGGAGATACGATTTGTTTATGAACATGACATGGCCACTGGGTTTCCTCCAAGAGACCATGAATAGTTACTGGTTGATCCTAAATCCGGCAGTTGGGGTTTGCCCGAAATGAGCGATCCTTTGTCTGGTGGCGGTTATGAAGACTTCTCCTCCCTCCCAACCCGTTCACCCTGTGGGTGAGGCTTCTCGGCTCCCTTCTCCTCCCCTTCCCGGTGAGACCTATGGGGGCCGCATTCATGTGGAGTGGGATCCCCAAGCCGCCGTCACCCCCTTAGGCCAGTTGCCCTTCTTTATTGAATTCCTCAAAACGGCGGACCTGGTTGCGCCCTGGGTGCGGGATTGTCCGTTGACCTACCATAGTCCCAATGCCCCGCAGAGCATTGATGTGCTCGGCACGCTCTTCTTATCGATCCTGTCGGGGCATCATCGGTATGCCCACATCACGACGATTCGGACGGATGGGGTGAATCCAGCCCTGTTAGGCATGCGCAAGGTCTGCAGTGAAGATTCGGTGCGCCGGGCCTTGGGGACGCTCGACGAAGCCGCCAGTACTCAGTGGCTCCAGACGCATCTGCTGCGATGTTACGAACCGTTGCTCATGGAACCCTGGATCTTGGATGTGGACGTGACGGTCAAGCCCCTCTATGGGCATCAAGAGGGAGCGGAGGTGGGGTACAATCCCCACAAACCGGGACGCCCCTCACAGACCTAGCACACCGACTTCATCGGGAACCTCCGGTTGGCCTTGGATGTCGAGGTCCGGCCCGGCAAACAGACGGCAGCGGCTCACACACGCCCCGGCTTGTGGCAATTCCTGCGGGGCCTCCCTCGTTCCGCCCGTCCGGCCTTGTTGCGGGGCGACTGTGCGTATGGCACCGATCAGCTGATGCGGGAAGCCGAAGCCGAGGCGGTGCCGTATCTGTTCAAGCTCAAACAGACCAAGCGGGTGAAGGGCTTGATTGAGCGCCTCTTTGCCGAACCCGTCTGGATGCCTGCGGGACAAGGCTGGCAGGGGATCGACACGACGCTACCATGACAGGGCTGGGCCCAGGCCCGTCGAGTGCTCGTCTTGCGCCGCCGGCTTAAAGAGCCGCTGCTCCTTCATAAGCCCCATCACGTCACCGGCCAGCACGTGTGCGACTTTGTCGAAGGATTAGAGCCCCGCCGCGTCTATGAATATGTGGTCTTGGTGACGACCGTACAGGAGGAATTGCTCACTCTGGCCCAGCATTATCGTGACCGCGCCGATATGGAAAATGTGTTTGATGAGCTCAAGAATCAATGGGGATGGGGCGGCTACACCACGAAGGACTTGAAACGATGTCAGGTGATGGCGCGACAGATTGCCCTTATCTATAACTGGTGGTCGATGTTTGTGCGATTGGCGATTCCCCGGCGCCATGCGGAAGCCATCACGAGTCGACCGTTGCTCCTCACGGCGGTGGGTACTCAGACGCGCCATCAGGGACAGACGACGCTGACGCTCACGAGTGCGCATGCTCAGACCGGCCAGATCCAGCAAGCGTTGCGCACCTTTTTCGCCGACTGTCGAGCAACTGCGGAGCCGTTGGGATGGGCCGCCCTTTGGCGAAAGATGTTGAGGCGGATTGTTGTGGTGTTTTTGCGCGGAAGTCCGTTGCGGTCCCCGCCGGAGATCCCTCAGCCGACCGGATAACTCAGGATCTTCAGCCACAACCGACGAGGAATACAGCGTTCAACTGCCGTTTTTAGGATTACCCATTGGGAAGGGATAGGCCGCGGACGCGTGATTGAGACGACTGGAGTCAGGCACAAGATTTCGTTCTTTCGCTTTGCAAAAGAAAAAACTCCTATTTTCATCTATCCCTAATTTTCTAATTTTGCCGCTTCTGGTGCCATTCTCTTGAAGGTTTCCTTTTTAACCGAAGATCGTCCGGCCCATGCCTTTGCCACAGCTCCGGTAGCAAAAAATTGAACGTGCGTTACCCCACCTGACACTGCAGGTCCTGGAACCCCAGATTCTGAAAGGAAATTACCCTTGTTATCTAGAGAGGCGAAGAAGGAAGGAACTTTTACTTCCCATTCCGTTTCAGCATCCGTGCCGCCACGACCGCTTTTACATCCTTTTTTAATAAAAACCGGAGGGCTGGCTAATTCCATACGGTTATATCCAAGCTTTAAACTAGTAGGGTAAGGCCCACCAGTACCATTCCATCCGACTTTCACACCAAATGACGTATCAGTCGCAAAATAAAATGCCCGCGGGCTGGCACGGGCATCAATTTTTTTATAGTCAGTGAATGTAATCCAATGCCAAAATCTTTTTATAGGACCTCGTGCGTCCGGCTTTTGGCCCAAACAAAGAGATGAATCCCATTTGATATCTCCCTTGTTTTCAGTAACTAGTATGACAGCTGCATCCCCCCCAGCAAACACCGATGATATTCCAGGATCGAATGCACCTCCTGTTAATCCAAATGATCCCAACAAGGGTAATGTTTTTTCTTCCCCAAGAGTATCTTGATAGGTTGGCGCGATGGCTAGCTCCCGCCTGGCGATAGTGATTTCTGCGGTTGGGGGTGTGTCGTCAATATCAAGCCCCACATTCGTCTTTGTGACAAACAATACACGATCATATCCTGCACATCCTGACAAAAGAAAAATCCCACTTATTAAAACAATATTGAATTTCAATTTGTGGTTCATGGTTGATTCTCCTTTTTCTCTGGTGAACTTTTGGTATCAGGAAGACTTTCTAGTTCGATCGGGTAGGTTCCAATTTTGAAGTAAAAAAAATCATTACTCGGTGGACGTTTAATGGTTAACGCCACATTTTCATCGTAGATGAGAATGTGTTCACGTTGATCAAACCCAACACTCATTCCCAATGAGCCATTATCCATTCCGATCGCCACTCCGGTCAGAGTGGTCCTTTGAATAAGAGCCTGCTTCTCTTCCACAGGTGGAATCACCTTCATGGAGAGATGTCCAAAGCCAAAAATATGTTCAGCTCCTGATTCGCGATCGCGATAATAGACAGCACAGCCAGAAATGAGAGAGGTTGCAAGAACCAAAAAGATGATGTTTACCGTTAGTCTGAATAAGCATGAAAGAAGCATCTGCGACTACTCTAAATAGTAAGCACCAGTAAAAAAATTATTTACTTTTTGAATTACAAACAAAGAAGTCTCATGAAATGTTAAGAAAATAATGACTTTCCAAGCCAGAACTTATGCGCAAGATCTCACCATTTGACTCAATTCTTGAAAGGGTGCGAGTTGCGGTTTAACCATGGCTCTCAGAAGCAATCAAGAAACCCCTTACCCCTCTGGGGAAATTTTGCCATTCATTCATGCCTTCCTATGCTAGTCCTAAAATTTATTCCGGCTGAATTGTTTCTTTAACTATGAAGGATAAAACCCTATTTGAATACTTGCAATCGAGAGACCACGGTATCGAATATGGGTTCGGTTTTTTTAAGTCGGATTTTCCTAGGAAAAATGGATAAATTTCTTTGAATGCCCATTTACTATGCAGAACGTTCTTACGCTTTTGTATCTAAACAGATAAAAAATGTATCTCTTTAGATAGCATTTTGGCTTTTAAAGGGAACGGGCTTCGAAAAGCTAGCTGATGCGACTGCGAGAATCGTGCAATGAAACTCATTGCGTTTAATGGGAGAAAACGTGGAAGATTTTTGATTTTTTGGGAAGGAACTACGTGCGGACCATGAAGACGGCTGCGAGAAGAACGCCTAATCCCAACAGCATCGTGAGTCGGCCAATGAGGGGGGAGAATCGGATAAGGATCGTTTCAACAATTGTTAATTCAGAGGTTGGCTTATGTTTCAATATCCGGGCTTTCGGGCCAATGAATTTATCATGTGCTAACGACACCACGACAAGCAAAAGGACAAGGCTCAACTTGGTGAGCACTGCCGGCGGCCATTCCCCTAGTGACGTGGCAAGATTCACCTGGCCAGGAAGCAGAATCGTTCCGGTCACCACAAGAAGGGCCAAAGCCGCCCACACGAGCGTTCGGAAGCGACGGGCCAGGTTGATAAACCCACGTTGAGCTGAGGAAGGATCAGAATCTTTTTTGAGAAGCGGGACGGCAACCAAGGAAAGGAATAGCATACCTCCAATCCAAAAAGTTGCCGCTGTCAGATGGATCCAGACGAGAATGATGTTAAGAAAATTCACCTCCCGCATTGTAACGAGAATGTGCTGAGGTCTCTACTCAAAACCTGGACAAAAGGGGAAAGTAGCATTTTCATTGCCTAAGACAAGACCATTTTTCCTGCCGAATCCATAGTTCATTCATCTTCTACCCCACCATAGTTCCTCCCCTTTCTGAGGGGAGGAACTCGTGGCATCCCAACCTTCACGAACCAAAACAAATGGTGGCGTTCTTCAATTCATTTCCCGACTGTTAAAACGCGATGCCAAGGTACGCACCAGCTGTGCCAAAATTATTGGTGGTATCTGTTTGTCCAGTGGCTAAATGAAAACGTCCATCCACACCAAGATGCAGCGCTTTCCAGACACGGACCTGAGCTCCGACTGCAAACTGCACCCCAATATCCAAGACCGTCGTATCATTGGATGGAGGACTGATGACATGAAAATCTAATCCTACAGGGATGATCCATG
>QJYE01000057.1 GCA_003235785.1 Nitrospirota bacterium | reverse complement strand
AAGTCGTGGGAGAAGGGCTTGAAGATTCCGCGGCGTTGAAGGCCTTAAAACAGGAGTTGCGAGCGTACCAAAATCTCGTGATCATGATGACAGAGGAACAGTATAATAATCTGATTGCTAACGATCACGATTTTTTCGCACGCATTGATTTGAAGTTTCACCGATCCAGAAAGCAAATCTATCTGGTTTCCCTTCAGGAACGAGAGGCTACCCTATGAAGACCGTTTCTGCCGATATTTTTATTTAAAACCTATGAACTTGCTATGTGTTATCCGGTAAACTGACAAATCATTTAGCAGCTAGGCTGTGGGCTATCGGGGTCTTGTGAAGGAGGAGAATCATGATTTTTCGTTTTGGCTTGATACTGTTCCTAGTATTTAGCGGATTGCCCCATCTTGTCCAAGCCAAGGTGCAGAGTAAGGCCGTCCCTTATATGTATGGAGAAACCGCTTTTGAAGGATTTCTGGCTTGGGATGATTCTATCGAGGGCAAGAGGCCGGGCATTTTGGTGGTCCATGAATGGTGGGGGTTGAATGACTATGCTCGATCTCGTGCTGAGCAGTTGGCCGCATTAGGGTATGTGGCCCTAGCGGTGGATATGTATGGCAAGGGAAAAGTGACCACTCACCCTGAACAGGCCGGTGAATGGGCGAAATTAACGACAGGAAATGTGGATGAATGGCTGGGGAGGGCTCAAGCAGGTTTGAAGGTGCTCCAAGCCGATCCGCATGTCGATCCGACTCGCCTAGCGGCCATCGGCTATTGTTTTGGTGGGGCAACCGTTATGCAATTAGTCTATGGTGGGGCCCCAGTCAAAGGGGTGGTCAGTTTCCATGGATCGTTACCTCTGCCTTCTCAGGCCCACCCGATCCACAATTCAGCCAAAGTTCTTATTGCCCATGGAGCCTCCGACCCGTTCCTTACTGCGGATCACCTTGAACAGTTTAAGGCTGCTCTGGATAATGCCGAAATTGATTGGCAGATCATTCAGTATGGCGGAGCCCAACATAGTTTTTCCAATCCGTCAGCCAATCAATATGGGATGAAAGGCGTGCAGTATCAGATGCAAGCGGATCAACGCTCTTGGATGCATATGCAACAGTTTTTTAACGAGTTATTTCAATAACGGTAGCCTTTCAAGCAAATCTTTTCATAGCGAATAGGTATGTTAAAATCCATACAGTTTGTGTTTATCATTGTTGGGTTGGCGTAGACAAAGATGCGCGGCATTTGAAAGGTTCACGACATTCGTAAAGTAAAGAGGGTATGGCCTTGAAATCTATTTTAGGAATTTCGGCATATTATCATGATAGCGCAGCCTGCCTTGTGCAGGATGGGCAGATTGTGGCGGCGGCGCAAGAGGAGCGGTTTACCCGGAAGAAACATGATGCCGGATTTCCGACTCATGCCGTGGACTATTGTTTGGGGCAGGGAGGCCTGGCCATTGGCGACGTCGACTATCTGGTGTTTTATGACAAACCGCTCATCAAATTTGAACGGCTCCTGGAAACCTACCTGACCTATGCCCCACAAGGGTTACGGTCGTTTCTCACGGCTATGCCTGTCTGGATCAAAGAAAAACTCTTTCTCCGCAATCTCCTCGACAAGGCCTTTCGCCAAGTCGGTGGGCTGGGGAAAAAGGATTCACTTCCCCCGCTCCTCTTTGGCGAACATCATGAATCTCACGCCGCAGCGGCGTTTTTCCCCTCCCCCTTTCAAGAAGGGGTCGTCTTGTGTATGGATGGGGTGGGCGAATGGGCGACCACCTCGGCCTGGGTCGGACGAGACAATCGACTCACCCCGTTGTGGGAAATCCCCTTCCCGCATTCCATGGGCCTGCTCTATTCGGCCTTTACCTACTATACAGGCTTCAAGGTCAATTCGGGTGAATACAAAGTCATGGGCTTGGCCCCGTATGGGGAACCGAAATACGTCAAGACCATTTTAGATAATTTGGTGGACGTGAAGCCCGATGGGACCTTTCGACTCAATATGGACTATTTCGATTACTGTACCGGTTTGCGGATGACCAATAAGAAATTCGATGATCTCTTTGGAGGGCCGCCACGGGAATCCGAAAGCACCCTGACTCAACGCGAAATGGATTTAGCCAGGTCAGTACAGGAAGTCACAGAAATCGTCATGCTTCGGTTGGCCAACAGCCTTCACAAGGAAACGGGCATCAACAATCTGTGTTTATCGGGCGGAGTGGCCCTCAACTGTGTGGGCAATGGCCGGGTCTTGCGCGAAGGCCCATTCCAGAAATTATGGATACAGCCCGCCGCTGGCGATGCCGGAAGCGCGTTGGGGGCCGCGTTGACGGTTCATTACCACTATCTGGACCAACCCCGACAATGCGCGGGATCGGAAGATGCCATGCGCGGAAGTTATCTGGGTCCGGCATTTTCCAACGACGAGATCGAGGGAGTGTTACAGACGCTCAAGGCGAGCTATGAACGGATTGACGATCCGGAGTTATTTCATCGAGTGGCAGCCTATTTGGCGGATGAAAAAGTCATTGGCTGGGTGCAAGGGCGGATGGAGTTTGGTCCACGGGCCTTGGGCGGCCGGAGTGTCTTAGGTGATCCGCGTAGCGAGAAGATGCAATCCACCATGAATCTCAAAATAAAATATCGAGAATCCTTCCGTCCGTTTGCTCCGTCGGTGCTTCGGGAACGGGTCTCGGACTATTTCGAGATGGACACCGATAGTCCCTATATGCTCCTTGTGGCGCCAGTGGCGGAGAAACGGAGAGTTGCCCTTCAGCCCGATCAAGAACAACTCTGGGGGATCGAACTTCTGAATGTCCCCAAGTCGGATATTCCGGCGGTGACCCACGTGGATTATTCTGCGCGCGTGCAAACGGTGACGGCGTCGACGAATCCCCGGTATTATCAGTTATTACGGGCCTTTGAGGAACAGACCGGTTGCGGGGTCTTAATCAACACCTCGTTTAATGTCCGTGGCGAGCCCATTGTCTGTACGCCAGAAGATGCCTTTCGGTGTTTTATGCGTACCGAAATGGATGTTCTGGTGTTAGAGAATTGTGTGTTACTCAAAGACCAGCAAACGCCGGTCCCCAAGGATGCGAGTTGGATGACCGAGTTTGCCTTGGATTAGCGGATTCACCATAGAGGAACATGGCATGAGTTCAACGACACAACAGATGACAGACATTCCCATCAAACAGCTTCGGCAATTTGGCTGGCTGATGGGCGTGGTCTTTGGTGTGATTACCCTCTGGCCGCTGGTGGTTCGGGGTGAAGATATACGAATGTGGGCATGCATCCTCGCTGGACTATTTGGCGTATTGGGAACGGTGTTTCCAACTGGCTTGAAGCCGGTCTATCGAATGTGGATGATCTTCGGTGAAAAAATCGGGTGGGTGAACTCGCGAATTCTGTTAGGCCTGGTCTTTTATGGCCTTCTGACCCCCCTCTCATGGCTGATGGGTCTGTTCGGCAAACGGCCCCTTCAATTAAAGTTTGACCCTCAGGTAGACAGCTATCGTGTGCCCAAAGAAGCCCGGGCGGCCGATCATGTCTTGAAAGCTTTTTGACGGAGGAATGCGGTATGTCTGGTTTTCTTGGAGAACTGTGGGAGTTTATGCGAGAGCGGAAAAAATTCTGGCTGGCGCCAATCATCATTATGCTCTTGCTGTTAGGCGGCCTCATCATCTTAAGTGAAGGGTCGGCCGTCGCGCCGTTCATTTATACATTGTTTTAATGGGTGAATGGGCATGGGTTATTCAGGCACCCAGCGCCAAATGAAAAAATGGCGCTTTTCCCCCTAATCCTCTTGACTCTCAACCCTGGTGAATTATTATGTAAAGAAGGGGAGAGATATCCTCGTATCTATCACGAAGAATCTCGTGGAGAAACCCTGCAGACTCACTAGGTCGCTGACAAGAAACCCTTAAATTTTTGATTGATGTAACCCATCGGGTTCATTTCACGACGTATGTCTGGATCTGAGCACGACCAAATCTCCCAGCTTCGCGCCTTCCTGAATCGACGGGTCATCGGGCAGGAGGGATTAACTCTCAGGCTTCTCATTGCCCTGTTAGCAGATGGCCATCTTCTGGTGGAAGGTGCGCCAGGATTGGCCAAGACTACGGCCATTAAAACGCTGGCCACAGGGCTAGAGGCCGATTTCCATCGCATTCAATTCACGCCTGATCTGTTGCCGGCAGACATCACCGGTACGGATATCTATCGACCCCAAGACGGGTCCTTCCGTTTCCAACCTGGCCCCATTTTTCACAATCTCGTTCTGGCCGATGAAATCAATCGGGCCCCGGCCAAAGTTCAAGCGGCCTTGCTGGAAGCCATGGGGGAGCATCAGGTCACCATTGGCCGAACCAGTTATCCATTGCCGGAATTGTTTTTGGTTATGGCCACGCAAAATCCCATTGAACAAGAGGGCACCTACCCGCTACCTGAAGCCCAATTAGATCGATTCCTGCTGTATGTTCGCGTCCAATATCCCACAGTGGAAGGTGAACGTCGCATTGCCGAGCTGATTCGGAATCAAGCTAAAACCACGTTATCGGACCACATTGACCAGGTCCCGCCTATTCCTCAAAAAGTCTTGTTAGCCGCACGGCGTCAAATCTGGGATGTCTACCTTGCGCCCACATTGGAAGAATATCTCGTCCAACTCGTGGTGGCGACGCGAGACCCGGCACCCTATAGCGAAACCTTGAAACGATGGGTGCGATTTGGCGCGAGCCCACGGGCCACCATCGGGTTAGAGCGATGTGCCCGTGCCCATGCCTGGTTAGACGGGCGAGATTATGTCTCACCCGAAGACATTCAGGCCGTGGCTCATGATGTGCTCCGCCATCGAATTTTGCTCACATTTGAAGCCGAAGCCGAAGGCATCACGAGCGATCATGTGGTGTCTGATATCTTAAATTATGTGGCCGTTCCGTAATTCCTCCCAACCAACTGGCTTTTTTCAAGCGCCATCGGAGTCCAGGGCCTTTCAGGGTGTT
>QJYE01000528.1 GCA_003235785.1 Nitrospirota bacterium | reverse complement strand
CATTGTCCTGATTTTTTTTCGAACTGGTCCGTTCTGACAGGACTCCACAACATGTTTTCGGCCTTTTCCCAGAAAGGATTAAATCAATCCCACCGCTTCTCACATTTATCCTCACAATATTTGAAAATTTCCCAATATTTTAAACTTGCATCACATTTTTGAGGCCATCCTCCAAGAAGGCCAGCAATAGCTTCCGCCCAACTCACATGAAACGACCATCTAAAAGAGAACCCCAATGAGTCTGTCATCAAAGATGAAGCCCATTCCCGTCTCGCTCCAGGCCTTATTGGGCATTACCATCTGCATTACAGGCATGGAACCACCACAAGACGTTTGAAGACAACATGACGGAGGGAATGAGATTGGCTAAGCACGATCCCAAATTTGACATGGGCAAACCAAAAAATCCCTTACACGATTCGTCTACCATCTTTAGGATACTGGACAGAGCATAGTCTTTCTTCTATGCTAAAGATCGTGAGAATGCCTCTGAAGTATAACGCCCTTCTTGATCATGATTAGCCCCTTGGTTAACCATTACTGGGGTTAGTTGCCAGAGTTTTTCAAGTTTTCCCCTTACATTCCGATACGTTTCCCCCAAGACACCAAGAACGTTCTCTCAAAACAGAGAACAGAAATTCTTTCTTGAAAAGGCAAACCTGTCAGATGTCGTGAGCGCAAAAACTGAGATCAGGCATGAGCAAGTGCTGACAGCCGGGTTGCCGAAGGAAAGATAACCGTCTTCATTGGAGGGGGCTTTTACCTCAGAAAACCCTCCTTGCAAATCCTAAGGATTCTCTTCGTACACCCATTTTGTTTGGTCCTTACCCATCCACAAGGCTTGAGTTCTTACCGTTGAGAACATGCCTTGAGGCAAAAGAAGGTTAAGTAAACGGCAGCAATGACTACCCGTTATTCATCTCATCGCGCGAAAAAAGGAGAAAAAGTTATGAAAGAACAAGTTCCTCACGCCACCACCTCGCTAGAATGTCCGGAGTCAAAAAAGAACTGTGAGGTGAACTTTGAAATTAATGTGTTTCGTGGCGCTGACCATGGTGGGCTAGAGGTGGCAAGCTGCTCGGAATTCTTGCACGACAAAGCCGTGACATGCGGACAGGATTGCATTCACACCCGGGAGGCAGAGCAGCTTCACGGGCAAGCCATAGGCAAGCATCAGGATGAACTTAGGGAAATTGGCCCGAATGTCATTGGCTAGGAAGATTCAATGAAACCAATTATTCACAGTAGAATCTAAGACGCTACACCAAGGAAAAGGAAAACATAACTATGATGTGCTTTCGTTTTTTACAAAGCGTGGTGGCAGCCACGGCTCTGACATTCGCGACAAGCCTTGTGCAAATCCCAATAGCCTGGGCCTCCTCTCCCATATCCCAGAATGTGGACATGGAGATCACCGTCAGGGTGAATCAAAAGGGCTTTCTCGACCAAAAGGGAAAAGTATTTGGTCCCAAAAATACCCTCAAGCTCCCACACGGCAAAACTGTACGCCTCATCTTTGTGTTTGATGAAGCGATGACTAGCTTGGCCTATGGCGATACGCACCAAGTAGAGATTACCGGAGATGGATGGTCAAAAGAATCCGAAAAATTTTGGGTGTTTAGCCAAAAGGCCAGTATCACCTTTCAGATCGGCGAAGAGGGCGTCCAATACCGGGCCTTTTGTATTCTCGACTGTATTGGAATGGAGCATTTAAACAATCTCGTGATCCAAGTGGTATAATACCATCATCCATTTGGCGGTAATCAGGGCCTCGGCGTTCCTCCTGCCGAGGCCATTTTTGTACCACTTCATGAAACAAGGGAACTGATGAATACTCCGCACCCTCGGTCCTCCTCAGAATCATCCATCCACCACAAAGATTCGGTCCAAGAGCAGCACACATTCGAAGACTTATTGGGAGGGACGGAGGCAAAAACGCTCCGAGACCATAATCCGTTGTTCCACCAGGCAAATCATGGACAGACCAGACCCCCTACGCTGTTTGTCATTTTTGGTGCGCAGGGGGATTTAACGAAACGCAAACTGATCCCCGCGCTCTATAACTTGGCTGCCAGCCGTCATCTCCCTCAAGAATTTGCCATTCTCGGAGTGGACGGCATCGCCATGGACACCGAGGACTTTCGGCTCAAAATTAGTCAGGATATTCAGGAACTCTCGAATCTTCCCATTGACGCCACCATTAAGAAATGGCTGCTTGACCGTTTATATTATCTCTCTGGAGATTTCCGCGATCCGCACACATACGAGAGCCTTCAGCAAGCCGTCTCCCAATTAAATGCTCAACATGGCACCCAAGGGAACTATCTTTATTATCTGGCCACCGCTTCCTCGTTTTTCGGGGAAATTGTGCAACAACTTGGTGAAAAAGGCCTGGTGAAACAAAATGAGGGATCTTCCCGTCGAGTCGTCATTGAAAAGCCCTTTGGGCATGACCTGGAGTCGGCACAATCGTTGAACCACACGCTACGAAGCGTTTTAGCCGAAAGTCAGATTTATCGCATTGATCATTATTTGGGAAAAGAAACCGTTCAGAACATTTTAGTCTTCCGGTTTGCCAACGGCATTTTTGAACCCGTGTGGAACCGAAATTATATTGACCATGTGCAAATTACCGTCGCCGAAACGTTAGGCGTCGAACATCGTGGCACGTATTATGACAATGCGGGCGCCTTGCGTGACATGGTGCCCAATCATTTATTGCAGATTTTGGGTTTTGTGGCGATGGAGCCGCCAAACACTTTTGATGCCGAAGCGGTGCGCAACGAGAAAGCGAAACTCCTTCGCGCAATTGAGCCCATGAACCCTGTCGATGTCTTACAGTCAACGGTTGCCGGCCAATATCGGGCAGGAATAATTAACGGACGTCATGTTCCCCCCTACTGTTCGGAGACGAATGTCTCACCTAAATCGCTCAGAGAAACCTACACCGCCATGACTTTGTTCATAGAAAGCTGGCGATGGGAGGGAGTGCCCTTCTACTTAAGAACCGGAAAGCGCTTAAACAAACGAGTCACAGAGGTCGTCATTCAGTTCAAATCGGCCCCACTCATGCTGTTTCGCAAGACACCGGTGGATCGGTTAACCCCCAATGTGCTGGTCATTCGCATACAACCCGATGAGGGAATTTCTTTAAGTTTTGGAGCCAAGATCCCCGGCCCTCAAGTCCAAGTAGGAAACGTGGATATGGACTTCCAATATGCCGATTACTTTGGGGATGCCCCGAGCACCGGCTATGAAACGCTGTTGCATGATGTGATGGATGGAGACGCCACACTCTTTCAACGAAGCGACAATGTCGAGTTGGGATGGCAAGTGGTGGATCCTATCCTCAAAGTCTGGGACAGCCTAGGAACCCATGCCATCCATCACTATGATTCCGGAAGCTGGGGACCGTCCGAGGCCGATGCCCTGTTGGCCAAAGACGGGAGAAAGTGGCGAAACCACGACTAATCCGTCAATAACAATCCTCACCCCAATCTCGCATTTCTACATTCCCTCAAACTTCTGCCCTAATCATTCAATTAGGCCGTCTGAAATTGTAATTTTTCTATTCTTCCAAGGCTTTCCTCCACAACAATATCGGTGCTCCTCTTCTACCAGAAGACATATCCTCAAATCCGTGGCATAGATTACAAATCATATTGACTCAATGCCCGACCGTGGCCATCCGACTTCTCAAGACAGTAGGGGGGCGTCTCCGAAATCTCGAGGCGAAATTCGGTGATCTCGTGTTTCATAGCGCTGCAGCTCGTTTGGCGAAATGGCTCTTACAATTAAGCGAAACGACGGGTGAACGTGAGAAAGACACCATCCGATTCAATGTCCGGTTGCCCCATCAAAACTTAGCGAATCTTATTGCCACCTCCAGGGAAACCGTCAGCGCCTTAATCGGTCACTTTCAACGGCAAGGACTCAGGATCCAAGATCATCGGTATATTCGTCTGTTGGATACGGACGGACCAACATTCAATAAACCTAAAAACGGCCGTTACAGTGGAATCAACACCCATGCTTCGACTCTGCGACAAGCCCAGCGCTCAGCACAGAAAACGGAAATTTTCCTGAGACTCTAGCGTAATTCTTCTTCCACTCATGGAGAAGGTCACATGGCCATCTTCTCGGAATCGGCGGGTTCAGCTAAATCACAAGATTTCTGGTAATTCAACACTCGTGCAGGGACTGGACGAACGTCCCAAATAATGCCACAAAACTCCAATCCCTTCAGCAGATAATACGTGATATCGATTTCCCACCATTTGAAGCCTTGTCTGGCTGAGCTGGGATAGTAGTGATGGTTGTTATGCCACCCTTCACCAAAGGTGATGAGCGCAAGGAGCATGCTGTTCCGGCTATCGTCTGACGTTTCGAAGCGCCGACGACCAAAACGATGCGACAAGGACGTGATGGTGAACGTACCGTGATAGAGGGCCACCGTGGAAATGACAAACCCCCAGACAAGCATCTGCCATCCGTTCGTTCCCGACGCGGGATAGGCCTGGCCCACCCATTGACCGAACCAAAAGAGATTGATTGCCAGCGCCAGAGGAACGACCACTTCGAAACGGTCAAGAAAGCGAAGCTCTGGAAATTTGGCAAAGTCCTGAATACGATTCAACTTGATTGCCAGTTGCTGATAAGACAGGAACCACCCCATATGACTCCACCAAAAACCATGCTGAATTGGTGAATGAACATCTTCTGGTTGGTCGGAATACATATGATGCACACGATGATTGGATGCCCACCACAATGGCCCACGTTGCACGGCACTAGCACCGATCAACGCGAACACAAACTGCATGGCCCGTGACGTGCGAAAGGCACGATGTGAGAAATATCGATGATAAATTCCTGTGATGCCAAACATCCGCACGGCATACAAGAGGATCGCAAGCGACACAGCGATTGGACTCCACCCGACAACAAACACCGTGAGGACGGAGAGATGGAGGGCCACAAAGGGGATGGTGCGCACTCG
>QJYE01000220.1 GCA_003235785.1 Nitrospirota bacterium | reverse complement strand
GTCGCGGACATTGCTCCAGACAGATTAAGCAGCCCTTGCAATGGTCATAGTCGATCACTGGATACCCTTGTTCATCAAGGGAAATTGCCCCGTCAGGGCAATGAACAAAACAGAGGCCGCAACGCGTGCAATGTTCATAATCAATTTCCGGGCGCTCCACCCGCCAAGAGCCTGTCTGCCGAGCTTCTGCATTGCCGGGAGCCAGGATGCTGGGCGTTCCCAACAACACATGGTCATAGCCCATCTCATGGATCGCGTGTATGGCGGAAGCTTTCCCTTGCTGCATGGTGACCTTTTCCAGCCCTTCGAAAATTTCTTCTGCCAAACGCAGGTTTTTCTCGATGGTTTGCGCATCAAGCCCGAGTTCTTCGAGTTCCATTCGGACTGCCTCACGAAGGTGTTCGAGGGAGATCAGTCCGGAGAGACGAACCGCGGCTGACCCTAGACCCACACTGAGGGCAGACGCTTTTCCAATATGGTCAAGTGTCCGCCGAGTGACATCAAGGGCCACCGTGGGAGTATCAATCTTGATCTTGGTCTTCAGTGCTTCAAGATTGCTCGTGTTGATGAAGACGGCAGAAGCGCTTTCAACGCCGTTCAAGACGCCGGTTGCCGGTGATTCCAGTAAGGTTTCATCTCCACAGATAATGAGATCGGGTTCGGTGATAATTCCCCGCTCGAGAATCGGAGTGGTATCCATTCGCGTAAAGGCTGTCACAGGCGCCCCGCGTCGCTCAGCCCCATAAATCGGAGAGTCCTGCACCTGATAGCCGGCGAGGAATGCCGCCGTTCCGACAATACGACTTGCCGTTTTAATCCCATGCCCCCCGCGCCCATGAAAGCGAATGCGAATCATATGACCCCTTTCGGATTTAGGATAGCTTCCCCTTCGCCAGCCACTCAGACGCAATCTCCCGCATACGATATTTCTGGATCTTTCCGGTGACCGTCAGAGGGAATTGATCCACAATCCACACATACCGTGGAATCTTGTAATGAGCCATGTGCCCTTTCGCATATTCTCGAAACTCTTCCGGTTCACCTTGTTGGCCTTGGTGAAGCTTGATCCAGGCGGCCACTTCTTCTCCCATTTTTGAATCGGGCACACCAAATACCTCAATTTCAGCAATCTTGGGATGACGAAAATAGAATGCCTCGATTTCGGCAGGGTAAATGTTTTCACCTCCTCTAATGATCATATCTTTGAGCCGGCCGGTAATGCGGAGATAGCCGTCATCATCAAGAATCCCGAGATCTCCGGAATGGAGCCATCCTGCTTCATCAATGGCCTCATGGGTCGCTTCCTCCTGACCATAATATCCGCGCATGACATGGTAGCCCCGAAAACACACTTCACCCTGATGATTGGTCGGCACCACAAAGCCGTTCCGCACATCAATCACTTTCACCTCCTGGTGGGGAAGATTGGTTCCGACGGTTTCAATGCGCCGTTCAAAGGAATCCTCGGGTCGCGTCAAATGCGTTATGGGAGAGGCTTCGGTTTGCCCGTAACCAATCAGGATTTCCTTACACCCCATATCTTCAATGACACGACGCACCAGCTCCGGCGGACAAGGTGCCCCCGCCATAATGCCGGTGCGCAAGGACGAAAGATTGAACCGGTGAAATTCCGGATGCTCCAGTTCTGCAATAAACATCGTCGGCACGCCATACAGCGCCGTGCATCGTTCCTTCTCGACGGCGGTCAGGATCGCACCGGGATCAAAATGATCTGCGGGAATCACGATGGTGGCTCCGGAGGTGACGCAGGCCAAATTGGCCACCACCATACCAAAGCAGTGATAAAAGGGCACCGAGACGCAGAGGCGGTCTTCCGGGCCAAAGTGCATGATCTTGCCGGTAAAGTACCCATTATTGAGAATATTGTGATGCGTTAACAGCACCGCTTTGGGAAAGCCGGTGGTTCCCGACGTGAATTGAATGTTAATGGGATCATCAGGATCAAGCGTGGCCTCGCGATTGGATAACGCTTCGTCTGAAACATCCGCCCCTTTCGCCAGAACCTCCCTCCAGGTTAGAAAACCAGCCTCGGGGCGCTTCGTATGTTCCACGTCAACAGGGTCATACACCACTAGGCATCGGAGGTCGGGAAGACGTGAACATGCGAATTTCTCCGGATCGGCATCTTTGGCTTCCGGACACAATTCACACACCATCTGAACATAGTGGGACGTTCGGAAGGAGGGAATCAAAAAGAGCACCTGGACGCGAGCACGCGAAAGGGCATGATGCAATTCTTCCGGGGGATAGGCCGGATTGATATTGACGAGAACGGCTCCGATGCGGGCCGTGGCCATTTGCAACAGGACCCATTCGAGATTATTGGTGGACCAAATACCAACCCGGTCGCCCCGCCCAATGTTCAGGGCCATCAACCCTTTGGCCAGCTTGCCGGCTTCTTCCTGAAATTCGACAAACGTTAAACGCTTGCCCTGTGGAATAGAAACGAGAGCTTCACCCTGCGGACATGACGCGACGGTTTTTTTAAAAAAACTCCAGATCGTCGCTCCAAGCAGAGGCGTGTCTCCACCCCGATGCACATATGAAAGCTTTTGAGGGGTTTCATTCATATCGTCATGATTAGCGGATCACGCTCAGTTCTCGTCCTACTGTCTCAAACGCCTGAAGGGCTCGTTCCAAGTCTTCCCGGGTATGGGCCGCTGACATTTGCACCCGAATACGAGCTTGTCCCTTCGGCACCACCGGAAAACTAAAGCCGATGACATAGATGCCTTCCTCCAGCAATCGCTCCGCCATACGGGTCGCCAACTCGGCCTCTCCCAGCATGACCGGAATAATGGGATGATCCCCTGGAATGATCCGGAAACCTAATGCCTTCAGCTTTGATCTGAAGAATTGGGCATGTGTGATAATGGTGTCACGCAAGTCTTCACCTTGGATCACGATATCCAAAGCCTTGAGGGCTGCAGCGGTCATGACAGGAGGTAAGGCATTGGAAAAGAGATATGGCCTGGATCGCTGCCGCAATAGTTCAATTATTTCCCGGCGTCCGGAAGTAAATCCCCCTGAGCCTCCTCCTAATGATTTCCCCAAGGTACTCGTGATCAGATCGACTTTTTCACTGACGCCAAAATAGGTTGGCGTCCCTTTTCCCTGCTTGCCCAACACGCCCGTCGCATGACTGTCATCCACAAGCACTACCGCATCATACTGTTCCGCCAATTCCGTGATGCAGTCTAATTTGGCGCAATCACCGTCCATAGAGAAGACACCATCAGTGGCTATCAGCCGAACTCGCGCTTCAGAAGCTTGTTGGAGCACGGTCTCCAACTCATGCATATCCGAATGGGCATACCGAAACCGCTTGGCCTTACACAGCCGAATGCCGTCGATGAGGCTGGCATGGTTCAGCGCATCACTGATAACCGCATCTTCCTCATTCAGAATCGTTTCAAAGAGACCGGTATTGGCGTCAAAGCAGGAGGAATACAGTATGGTGGCATCAGTTCCTAAAAATCGACTGATGCGATCCTCCAGTTGTTGGTGCTGATCCTGAGTCCCGCAAATAAACCGAACGGAGGCCATGCCAAAACCATATTGGCGCAGGCCTTCCTCCGCCGCTTGAATGACCTGTTGATGATTGGCCAGCCCAAGATAGTTATTGGCACAGAGGTTGAGCACTTCCCCTTGCGAGACACGAATGTGAGATCCTTGTGGCCCAAGAATATGGCGTTCCGCTTTAAACAAACCAGCAGAGCGTATCTCTTCCAATTGGGTTTGAAGAAGGCGCTGAAAGAGTTGCGGCATCATTGGCCTGGACCTTTAGAAGTTTCGAACATTCCTACCGTGGGAATTTTCCTTATGTGCTATTAGGGAAGCATCACCACTTTTCCGCATTGGCCTGAGTTGACCAGGTCAAACCCTTTGGCAAAATCCGCCAGCGGAATGGTATGGGTCACGACAGGTCGAATGTTGAGACCCGCTTTAAACAAGCCCGCTAACCGATACCACGTTCCGAATAAGCGCCGGCCGGTCACACCATAGACCCGTATCCCTTTGAAGATAATTTCATTGGGCAAATCAAAACAGACTTGCCCCCTTGGAATGCCAAACAACGTCACACGCCCGCCATTTTTGACGGACTGAAACGCCAGATGTAAGGCGGCCGGATCACCGGACATTTCTAAGGCCGCGTCCACACCCTCACCGCCCATGAGATCCGAAAGGGCGGCACCCAAGGCCTCAGGGGATAACGTGTTGGCATTGAAAACCTGGTCGGCTCCGAGTTGAGTCGCTAATTGAAGGCGGTAATCACTGATGTCGGTTGCAATGATCTGCGCAGCACCAGCGGTACGAGCGACCGCAATCGCAAACAGGCCGGTCGGCCCACACCCGGTCACCAGAACCGTATGGCCAGTCAGATCTTCAGCCAGGGCGGCATCCACGGCATTTCCTAACGGTTCATGGAGACAACCCAATTCCGGAGGAAGATCAGGCGCTGTTTTCCATAACACCCGTTCGGGTAGAGAGACGTATTCCGCATAGGACCCATCGAAATCGATGCCTAAAATTCGGTAGTTTTTACAGACATGCGCCTGACAGGTTCTACATTGGAAACATCGACCACAGGTTAAATGGGATTCCGCGGCCACTCGATCCCCAACGTTGACGGTAGACACCTCAGCCCCCACCTCGAGCACTTCCCCGAACATTTCATGACCGATAATCCGTGGAAGATGGACGCGGTGACTGGCCCAGTCATCCCAATTATAAATATGCGCGTCGGTTCCGCATAAAGACGTGGCTTTAACACGGATAAGGACATCAGAGGGACCCGGCTTCGGATCCGGGCCATCCATCAGCGTGAGACCCTTTTCAGGTTTAATTTTTAGGAGGGCTTTCATGTGTAACAACTCATCACATTATTCAATTCCACAAGTAATACGATGAAACCCTTCTCCACACCCACAAGACACTTGAATAACCTTGAAACCCGCTACCTACGGAAGAGAAGATGGTTCCTCATGATCCCTGCCTG
>QJYE01000310.1 GCA_003235785.1 Nitrospirota bacterium | reverse complement strand
TATACACCTGACCCTTACCCTGATTGTGGATTCAGCCTGGTATTGATGAAAGAAAGCGGCATTTCCGGAAATGGAAATGCCGCTTTTTTTTAATAAAATTCGATAGATTGGAAGAAAGAATTTCAGAATGGCTTTCTTGAAGACATCGTGTTGCCATGAAGGGATAGGAGTTTTGGGTGGACTCAACAGGAGTGGTATTGGTACTGTGAAGGTCTGCTTGACTTCGATTGTGACCTTTCGTTTTTTTCTTCGATAGAAATAGACCAGCAAATTTTTCATTGGTGATCCGTCAGCCTAACTGCACGCGGTGTAGGTTGATTGGGAATGTATACTCTTACCGAAAGGAGTCATTCATGGACATGAGTAGATTGATAGAAACCCTGCAAGAGACTCTTGGGGGAACACTCCCGAGTGTATTGGGCGCCTTGGGAATTCTCATTTTGGGTTGGTTTGTCGCCATGGCCGTGAGAGCCGGCGTGAAAAAGGGGCTCGGTATTATCAACGTCAATCAGCGATTGCGTTCGACCACCGGGGCAGAAATGGACATTGAAGGTGGAACAGCGGCAGGCATCTATTATGTAATTTTGTTACTGGTTTTGGTGGCATTTTTTAACGCCTTACATTTGGAATTGGTCTCGGGTCCTTTGCGGGCGTTAGTCGATCAGGTCTTAGCCTTTGTCCCGAAATTAGTCGCTGGGGGGATTCTGATGTTACTCGTGTGGGTCATCGCCACGGTACTTCGGATGATTGTGTCCAAAGCGTTGCAGGCGACGACGTTGGATGACAAGCTGAGCGCGGGAGCCGGAATGCGACCGATCAGTGATAATTTGGGCAACGTCGTATTTTGGCTGATTGTTCTACTCTTTCTTCCCGCTATTTTAGGCACATTGGAGATTGATGGATTGTTAGAACCGGTCCAAGCCATGGTTAATGAAATGCTAGGCATGGTCCCGAATGTGTTTGGGGCGATTGTGATAGGTGTGGTTGGGTGGTTTTTAGCCAAAATCGTCCGCGATCTCGTGAGTAACTTGTTGACGGCTGCCGGCACTGATCGATTAGGTGAACAAGTCGGGCTCAGAGGGACGATGACTTTGTCCCATTTGATTGCATTGGTGGTGTATATCCTGATTCTTGTTCCTGCGGTGATTGCGGCATTGCAAGCCCTGGAAATTGAGGTGATTACTGGACCGGCCACCGATATGTTGAACCACATGATGGCCGCCATCCCTGACATCTTTGCGGCGGCCATTATCTTGGGGATCGCCTTTGCGATTTCACGGTTAGTGTCTCATTTGCTGGGAAATTTGTTAGGAGGCCTGGGTTTTGATGCCCTTCCCGATAAGCTTGGCCTGGGGCAGGCCTTTACAGGTCAAATCACCCCTTCTGCATTTGCGGGAAAGGTGGTTGCGTTCTTTATCGTGGTATTTGCCATCATCGAGGCGACGAGCCAGTTGGGCTTTGAGCAGGTTTCCGAACTTGTCACGATGTTCATCGAATTTGGCGGGCAGGTGTTATTGGGCAGTGCGATCATCGCCATCGGGTTCTGGTTGTCGAATCTCGCCTATGAAACCATAATTCGGGTTCATGGAGCGAATTCGGGAGGAGTGGCGAATATTGCGCGATTCGCGATTCTCGGGTTGGTGATCGCCATGGGGTTGCGGGCCATGGGGTTAGCCAATGAGATCGTCAACCTGGCATTCGGGCTGACGCTTGGGGCGATTGCCGTGGCGGTGGCGTTATCCTTCGGTCTAGGAGGCCGGGAGGCCGCGGGCAAACAAATGGAGCATTGGCTCAGTCAAATCCGCGGCGAGCGCCGGGAATAATTTTTCTTCCCCCACGGCTCTATTAAAAAGCCGTGGGGGATTTTTTTATGTTGAGGGTCGCACATGGATACCTGAGAGAAGCATGTTTCTCCATTGATAACCGTCAAAAAATGAATTTGTCAGAAGGCCGAAAAGAGTTATCCACTCTTGAGGGTTAGCATGTAATTCGTCAGGTCGTTGAGCTGTTTGTCATTGAGGGGAAATTTTGGCATGAAGGAGCCGGGGGAAACGGACTGAGGGTCTTTGAAGTGTCGAATGTGCCACTCACGGTCTGGTCGGCGATCGGCGACAAACGAGAGGTCTGGGCCCACATTCACACCTTCCCCATGAATGCGATGACAGGTGTGACAATTGAATTGTTCCACTAATGCCATGCCTCGAATCACTGACGGATCACGTTTGGGAACGGCATACAGGTCGCGGAGAGAAATGCCCAACAAGCTGAAGACAACAATCAAAAAACTCAACCCGCAGGCCAGTACGACCCGGCGTGAGGACGGGTGTCGTTCAGGGTTTCGATCCACAAATGGCAGAAGCAGCAATCCTGAGAAAAAGAGCGTGGGAAGAAGCCAGGTCGCCAGAGGCCCTAAGGCTCCTGGGGCATATTTGAGAAGCTCATAAAAAAATAGAAAATACCATTCCGGGACGGGAATGAATGTATGGTCTGAAGGGTTGGCTTTATCAGCCAAGGGGAATTCCACGTTAATCGCCAACATCGACACGATTCCAAACACGCAGAGCATCACCACCGCGTCCATATAGACCTGACGGGGATAGAATGTCTCACTTCCGGCTTTGGCTTTGGTCTCATCATGAGGCCCTGCGGGCCCTACTCGTCGCAGGATAAAGAGATGTATCATAATCCCAAGCGCAATGGTGGCGGGAAGAAACGCGACGTGAATCGCGAAAAAACGTGAAAGGGTTAAGGCGCCGAGGGTTTCACCTCCTCGAAGGACTCTCACGAGAAAATCGCCAATAAGTGGGACGCTACCAACCATGTTGATACCCACCTGGGTGGCCCAATAGGCGTTTTGATCCCAAGGTAGCAAATACCCGGTGAATCCGAACGCCAGCATAATGGCTAACAAGATGACGCCAACAATCCACATGAGCTCGCGAGGGCGTTTATAGGCGCCATCAAAAAAGACCTGCAACATATGAAGCCCAATGGCCATCATGACGGCCGAAGCCCCCCAATGATGCAGGCCACGGACAAACCATCCTCCCCACACCTCCTGTTGAATATACTGAACGGTGTCGTAGGCATGGTCGGTTGCAGGCACGTAATAGACCATGAGAAACATGCCTGTTAGCGCTTGCAAGACAAAAAGAAAAAGCGTGGCTGAGCCGAAGACGTAATTCCAACTCGCTCCACCGGGAATGGGCTCGTTGAGGAGGGTCTGCTCTAACGGTTGTAACCCCAGGCGACGGTCAATCCATTGATAGAGACGGGAGGCCATGCTTAAAGTTCCACTTTCTTGGCCAACCCGGATTTGAATTGCTCATATTGGACGAGCAGGTCGCCATTTTCGATTTTGGACGGCAGGGTATCCAAAGGGCGTGGTGCGGGTCCGGCTTTGACGGTGCCATCAACATTAAAGATGCTCCCATGGCAGGGGCATTTAAATAACCGGTCCTGTTGGTCCCATCGAAAACCACAACCTAAATGGGGGCAAATTGGCGAATAAACGGTCACTTGGCCATCGGCCTGTTTGAGGGCCCACACCCCCTTCGTGGTCTGGCTTTCCTGCCATCCATCCTTCACGGTCACTCTAAAATCCAATGATTGGGGTTCTCCAACCGGCAACTTTTCAGTTTGGCCTAGCGATACCCATTCTTTGTTGCGTCGTCGAAGCGCGGGGGCGACCACGTAGCCGATGAGGGGAACTGCCAGAGAGAATCCAATAAGAGAGGAAATAAACACGGTGGTTTTCACAAAGAATGACCGGCGTGTTCCTACCGGTGTGGATAAGCCATCTTCCATATTAGTTTCCCTGAGTGGTGAAGTCCTCTCGGACTTTCAATGTGGTGGCAAATTCTGGAGATCGATGCTTCATTCTCTTTGTCATGATATGAAAGCAGAAAAAAGTAAGCAAGTGACGATTCGCGAAGGCGAACGAGACCTTGAGTAAGGGTAGGGATGAAAATTTCCTACAAAAGAGCTGGCAATTAAATCTGAAAAGGTGTGAGCCTCATTGTCTGTGATGACGAGGCAAAAGAAGCGAGGCCAAATTCAAAAGGCTACCAATAGCGGACAGGACCGGTGTCGATATGAATGAATCCCCGACGACGGTAATTGCCCACCCCTCCCTGCCGCAGCTTCGCGGCGGCGCGCCACACGTGCGACAGCCGGACTCCTGGAATGGCGATGTCGATGGCCTGCCCTGTCATATGTAAGCTATTCGGTGCGGCGCCTTTGCCTGTGCGAACCAGCCAAGCATTATACGTGGGTGAGCGATAAGCAGAAGAAATGTGAACTTCTTTTCCTGGTCCGACAAGGTTGACAATCCGATTGAGATATTCCAGTAATTGGATATCTATTTCACAGACTTGATCGGAATGGGGACACCGGAGGACATAGTTAATGTCCTCCAAGGCACGCTGATCGTACTGACCCGTTCGACTGCGATATCTCACCGAAATTCGCTCTTGAGTGTTCAAATTCAACAGACGCAATCGCCCGGTGGGGGCAGTCTGTGCAGAAGCCCAATCTGGAAGAGCCAATCGACTGCCTAGTAAAGCCATTCCCAGGAGTGAGGTTTTCAGAAACACGCGTCTAGACCAAAGTGCTTGTGCCTGTTGGGACATCATCAAGCCCTCCGAAATCATGTGTGTGGAAAAAATACAGAAGAGTGAACTGGCAAGAATGGGAGGTTTTTAACAAAAATATAATAAAATGGCAACCCTCGGTGGAATGCTGGAAAATTAGTAATGTCGAAACAAGGAATATTCCTTCAGAAGCTGGTTGTCACAGAAGTGGGTAATTGAAAAAATCATGTAGGCTTCGAGGCGATCGAAGAATTATCCTGGACCAGGTGATTCACAAAAAATTTCTGAAAATGTAAAAAAATAGGGTAGGCGATTTTTTTCGAAACTCAGAATGCTTTTTATAAGTCGCTGTTGGATCCCTTGATCTAAAAAGTGGGTTAGCTACTCTAGCCTACATGGGAAGTTGAAGCAGGCGGATCTGCTCCCAAC
>QJYE01000231.1 GCA_003235785.1 Nitrospirota bacterium | reverse complement strand
CAAAAGGCTGGATTTACCCACGTTGGGTCGGCCGAGAATGACGGTTCGAATGCCTTCACGAATAATCCGGCCTTCTTGCGCTGACTCGATCAATTTTTCAATGGCTCCGACCATCTTCCTGAGTTTCTCTCTTAATTCCCTCTGCTCAATGAATTGAATATCTTCTTCCCCAAAATCCATTCCGGCTTCCACATGAGCCAGAAGCTTCACCAACGCATCTCGATGCCCTTTGATAACTCCGGACAATCCGCCTTGGAGATGTTCTTGTGCTAATTTCAAACTGTGGAGGGATTTGGCTTGGATTGTATCCAAAACCGCCTCGGCTTGCGTCAGATCAAGTCGCCCATTGAGAAATGCTCGTTTGGTAAATTCTCCCGGCTGGGCCATGCGGGCTCCGACTTGGGTGAGGGCTTCGCAAATCGCTTGGACAATGAGCGGGCCACCATGGCCATGGATTTCGACAACATCTTCGCCCGTATAGGAACGCGGGGTCCGCATAACCACGACCAGCACTTCATCCAACACTGTCGTGTTTCCCTCTTTCACCTTCTCTGAGGTTGAGAATTGATCCCAGAGAAATTTCCCTAAATACATTTGATGCGAGGTAAGGTCTAAAAGGGATTTTTCGCAGCGAAGCCGGACAATCTTGGAGGCGATGGGCAACGCTCCCGAACCACTCACTCGCACAATGCCTACACCCCCTTCACCTGAGGGAGTGGCGACGGCGCAAATCGTGTCGTCCAAGGCACTCATACGTCATGACACCCTGTGTTAGGATTTTTTCGATTTCCCCGACTGGGGAGAGGAGGGTTTCTTTTTTTTGAGCTTGTCTGGACCAGAGATGGATTGATCCGTCTTGGCGATTTCAGGAGTTCCTGGTTTAGGCGGTGGGAGAACATAGCGATCTGTCACAAATTGCTGCGTGATGGTCAACACATTATTGGTCACCCAATATAATACGAGCCCTGCGGGGAAGGTGACAAACAAGAAGGTCAGGCCAATCGGTAAAATCAACATCATTTTAGCCATATTAGGATCCGCTGTCGTGGGCATAATCTTCTGTTGCACAAACATGGACACGCCCATGAGCACGGGCAGGACATAAAAAGGATCCTGAATAGACAGGTCGGTAATCCAAAGCATAAATGGGGCCTGTCGCAGTTCAATGGTCATATATAAAATATTAAATAAGGCAATAAAGACCGGCATCTGGAGAAACATGGGAAGGCATCCACCGACCGGATTGACCTTATGCTCCCGATAGAGTTTCATCAGCTCTTCATTGAGCTTTTGCTTGTCATCTTTATATTTTTCTTGCAGCTTTGCGACCGGGCCTTGGATGGTCTTCATCCCTTGCATGGATTTATAACTTTTATATTGCAACGGCACGAACAACAATTTGATAGCCAGGGTCAATAAAATAATGGCCCACCCATAGTTGTGCGTATAATCATTGATATACCGAAGAACTGAAAAGAGTGGCTTAGCCACAAATTTCACCGGCGCCCAACTCCCATAAATAAACCATCCGAAATCAATTGTATCTTCTAACCCGATTTCAAACGATTTCAGGACGTCGAACTGTTTGGGACCTGCATACAGTCTGCTCTTATGAACCTGTTGCTCAGAGCTTGTTGGGAGGGTAATTCCAGCGGACACGACTCGCTCATTTTCAAGTTTTGAAAAAATTCCAGTCGCATCTTCTGGGATGAAGACACTCATAAAATACTTATCTTGAAGGGCTAACCACCGCACCGGACCTTCTCGCTGGATCTTGGGAGCATCCGCCTCAGGTGACTCTTTGACCAATTCCTCCCCGATCTTCCAGGCAGACCCCAACAGTCCAATAAATCCTTGGCCCCATTCCACCACCCCAAAGTTGGTCCCTAAGACTAAGTCCAATTTCTCGGGAATTCCACGTGTGCGAATTTCCATATCCACCACATACGAGTCGTAATGAAACACGAGTACCTTTTGCACCCACACGTCGGATTCATCTGATCCGTAGGTCAACACAACTTTTCCTGTTGGATGACTTTCATCTAACTCCGAGAAATCTTTTTCTACACGATAGGGATTTTGACGAAGGGTGGTAGTCAGTTCTTCGTGGCCTTCAGACCTTAAGGTCAACGGCCCAGGATATTGCCCATTGGTATATACCAATTGAACCGGCGAATGTTCCTCGGTTTGCGTGAGGAATTGTTTCAATTCCCAAGAGGTAATGACCGCCCCAAGGTTGGAAATTCCAATACGGAGTAAGGGCGTGTCGACGACAACAATTTCCTCTTCCGGCAGGGTCTCTAGGTTAGTTGACGGTTGGGAATGATCTGTAGCGATCGTGGTTTTTTCTAACGCTGGGTCGGAGGATGAAGAAGAACGGTCATTTCGGGAATCGACTTGATGAATTTCCTCATCAATAATCGGCGAGTTCGAAAACGGGGAGTAGCCTAATTCCTTAAGAAGAAGGTCGTACCCAAAAATAATGCCAAGGGACAGAACAAGGAAAAGGACAACACGCTTTTCCATATAGTTAACCCTGAGGATTCATGAACACTGGTGGCAATGTACTATTCGGATAGAAGTAGATGATTGTGGGTCAGGGGACCGGATCGAAACCCCCGGAATGGAAGGGATGACACTTTAATAGACGGCTGATGCCTAACAATAGCCCCTTCAGAGGCCCATGCTTATCAATGGCTCCCGCAGTATAATGAGAACAGGTCGGCTCAAATCGGCAACATACCCCCAAAAATGGTGAAATCCCCATTTGATAGCCCGCTATCATTTTTTTTAACAACCACGTCATTCCGGTTTTATAGGCTGGATAATTCCCACATGTTTCAGCATGTGATTCCACACCTTCTCAACTTCCTGAAATTTAGAACGAAGAATTTTTACCTTGGGATAGACGATACAGTGATGGCCTCTGGCCATATTTGAGTAGGAGGCTCGAATCAATTCTCGATTGATCCGTTTCAGCCGATTCCTGGTGACTGCTTTTCCCACCCGGCGTCCCACCACAACTCCCACGCGAGAGAGCTCATTTTCCGGGACTCGACTATAAATGAAAGTAAAAAACGTGTTCCTGATTACAGAACCGGTGGCTTTTACCCCATCATATTCATGTTTTTTTTTAAGAAAAAACGGGGCCCCTCCCTTACTCAATTCTACTCATCGGAAACGGTAAGCCGATGTCGTCCCTTTTTCCGTCGGCGAGCAAGGACTTTTCTCCCATTTTTGGTACTCATTCGTTTGCGAAACCCATGGTCTCGTTTTCTCTTTAAATTTGATGGTTTTCGATACGTCAGTGACATGGCATTGTTTTCCTTTCAACCTTTTTCTTATGAACGGGTCATTTTATGGGTGAATAGGATGAGAGTCAAACAAAATTTCTTTTTTCTCACTCTATATTCTCAGTTCAGTTCGTTGACTGAGTATAAGTTGGAAGATATAGTCTGGCTCGATTTCCTTATATTTTCCCATTAGGAACAGGAATATTTGTGCTGAGATCTGTTAAAGGGCTCAAAGACATCCTTCCTCACCAAAGCTCCCAATGGCAACACATTGAGACTGTTGCTCGAACCCTAGCCACCCAATTTGGCTTCTCTGAAATCCGTATTCCTATATTCGAGTTCACCGAACTCTATGCCAGAAGCATCGGAGGAACAACTGATATCGTTGAAAAGGAAATGTATACCTTTCCCGATAGAGATGGGAGTTCTTTAACGTTACGCCCAGAAGGGACGGCTGGAGTGGTACGGGCTGTTCTTGAACATAGTCTCTTAGATTCACCTACCTCTCGGAAATTGTTTTATTTCGGACCCATGTTTCGCCATGAACGGCCACAGGCTGGGCGTTATCGGCAATTTCATCAATTTGGAGTCGAGGCGCTTGGAACAGATCACCCCCTCATTGATGTGGAAGTTATTGCGTTATTATGGCAATTTTTCTCTTTATTGGGTCTTAAAGATTTAACTTTGCATATTAATTCTATTGGAACGCTTGATGACCGGGGAGATTATATTCAGAGGCTTAAGAAATTTCTCACACCTCTTCTTCCTGATCTCTGTGGGAACTGCCAACGGCGATATTCAACGAATCCCCTAAGGATTTTGGATTGTAAAGTTCCTATATGTCAGGAAACTACAAAGGAAGCCCCGGTCTTAATTGATGACCTTTCTGAAGACTCAAGGATTCATTTTACAGATGTCCTTGACGGTCTTACAGCTCTTGAAATTCCATATAGCATCAATCATCGTCTAGTTAGAGGGCTTGATTATTATTCTCGAACCACCTTCGAGATTACCTCACCACATTTAGGAGCCCAAAGTACGATCGGAGCCGGTGGACGTTATGATGGTCTCTTTCAAGCCCTCCAAGGCCCCCCCACTCCAGCCATCGGATTTGCTGTCGGATTAGAACGTGTCATTCTTCTACTCACGGAACACCACTCAATAAATCCGGTACCACTGTTCTTTATTGCAGGGTTCGGAGCTGTCGGGAAATCTCGTGCCTTTAAGCTCCTCCATGAACTCCGTCAGTCTGGAATACGGGCGGATACTGATCATAAGGCAAACACATTAAAAGCTCTCCTTCGCTCTGCGGATAAACTTGGAGCTGAATATTCTATTATTCTGGGTGACGACGAAGCCAATTCAGAAACCGTCTTACTCAGAAATATGCAAACAAAGGTTCAAGAAATCGTCACACTGAAAGAAATCACGCAAAAAATTCTAGCCAATCTCTAAGACTGTCCTTATTGAGGATACCCCTGCTTTTTTCTTGACATTTTTTTGGTCTGGTGCTAGGGTTTTTTTCTTATTTTTCAATAAGAACTACGAATTTACCCATTCTAAATTTTATTTAAATTTCTCTAGCGACCAACAATAGTTCTCTTACATCTATTTACGTATTTAACCTCATTAACTCAAAATAAATGTCTAAACAGCTCATTGTCCTTATTCGTGAGGATCCAGCAAAAACATCC
Organism: Nitrospirota bacterium; assembly: GCA_003235785.1. Classification (GTDB taxonomy): domain Bacteria; phylum Nitrospirota; class Nitrospiria; order Nitrospirales; family UBA8639; genus Nitrospira_E. Next base: position 63 of record QJYE01000231.1, on the reverse strand, counting down.
AGAGCTGCCGAAGCAATACGTATAGCATTAGGTCTTTCCACTGGTCCCAATCCCGTTTCAGTA
>QJYE01000046.1 GCA_003235785.1 Nitrospirota bacterium | reverse complement strand
TTAAGGGATGCGAATGACATGAACTTGGACGAGGCCGGTCGTTTACAAGAGGCATGGAAAGCAAAGCATGGGAACAAACCCTGCCACCATACCAGGATAATAGACTCCCTTGTCGAACAAGATGGACAGCCTACCGGGAAGGTGGGCTGTCAAGAATGTGGCACCATCCTTCCTGATCGCCCCCGAAGGTCCCGGGAAGGATGAGCGGAAGAGTTGGCCATCCTCGCCTCACTCAGATCCTACGCATAGGAGTGAGTCTGGTTTCGTCGATCCCGAAGATGGACATTAAACCCTCTTCATGTGTGTAGGTTCATGCTCTTTTCCCGTGAATACGACAACGGAATTTTCATTCCGGGCATGACGGTTGAAACCGTCATGCCCAACCTCAAACGTTCCACTCGGAACACCTTGATCTCTCAGAAATCAATGAAAGGCTTTCAAGCTCACGAGACTTTGATTTCCAGACGCTTCGGCTTCGCGGTTTCACCTTTTGGCAGATGAACCATTAACACGCCGTCCTTGAATTGGGCCGAAACTTTCTCTTCTTCAGCATCGGCAGGCACAGAAAAGCTTCGCTCAAAACTGCCATAGGATCGCTCCACCCGATGATACTTTTTCCCCTTCTCCTCTTTTTCATACTTCCGTTCGCCGGAGATGACTAATACTCCATCCTGAACAGAAATTTTCACATCTTCTTTTTTGACCTCGGGAAGATCCGCTTTGATCAGATATTCCTTCTCATCTTCCGTAATATCAACCAAGGGCGCCCATTCCATCACTCGCATCGATTCCTGGCCACGATCCTTGGCCATCGAAGCTCGTCCCATCCACGAAGACAACCGCTTTTCAAACTCCTGAATGTCCTGCATCGGATCCCAGCGTGTTAAAAGACTCATAAGATACCCTCCATAGAAAATAATTGATTAAAAGAAAACGGCCAACACCTTTGCCTCATCGACCAGTCATTCATCCAGACCTCAATGCCCTTCACGACTCATTGCAATTCTTGCAACACCCCAACCCTCCTGGACCTTCCCCTTTCGCAATAGCCTTAGAGTTCGCCCCCGCAATCCCCAAATGGAATCGCATCATTAAGATCAAACAAGATCAAACTTTGTGCCTCCATCTTCACGTATGCGATCTCTGTTTCTTTTCACCTCCATGAGTCCGGAGCGAGACCGGTCATTTCTCTCCTCTCGCTGTATCGTTTTTCTTAGCCCCTCCACCAATCCACGCCCGTAAAAGGTCATGTCTGGTGATGGTGTAAGCCACTTCACCATTGTGTTCTACCGGCAAGTTCAATAAATGATGGCTTCTCATAATTTTGACAGCATCCTGAATGGAGGCGGAATCTGGAATACTGATGCCATTTTTCACCATAATTTCGTCCGCGGTCATGTGACGTAAATCTTTTCCAACTTCCAAGGCACGTAACAGGTCGAACTCACTTATAAACCCGACAAGTTGATTGTTCTCATTGACCACAACACTCCCTGGCATTTGAGCTGA
>QJYE01000300.1 GCA_003235785.1 Nitrospirota bacterium | reverse complement strand
TTTTTCGGGTTGTCTTCAAAATATTTCCGTAATCTCACGATAAAATTGTCCACGGTTCTCGTGGTGGTGTCCTTTGTATAGCCCCAGCCGATTTCCAGAAGTTTCCCTCGCGACAGGGGTTTCCCCCGATTGTAGATAAAGAGTTTCAGGAGCTTGACTTCCTGTTCACTCAGAACCACTTGTCCGCACTTACACTGGGCCGTGCAGGTGCTAAAATCAATGAGATTGTCACCGAATGCGTATGTCCGGGGCGGCGAGTCGAGTCCGGTCCTGTCCGGCTCGCCTTCGTCCCGGTACCAGGATGACCTGGTCATGAGTCGCTCTATGCGCATCAGGAACTCGTCAAGATTGAAAGGCTTTGACATATAATCGTCAACGCCATATGAAAAACCTTTAATTTTTTCGTCCGGTGCTCCCTTGGCCGAGACTATCAGAATGGGGATGCGCTCGTCTTCCAGGCGGATGTTCTGAAGCACCGTTAATCCGTCGATGGCGGGAAGCATGATGTCCAGCACTATCAGGTCTGGTTGTACCTCCTTCCATAGTCGCAGGCCGGACGGACCGTCTGTCGCAATGGTGACCTCATATTTCTGCAGCGACAGATTGAGTTTCATTCCCTCCGCTATGTGCATGTCGTCTTCGATGATAAGGATATGTTTTCTCCCCTCATCTCCCATACAATCAGCTCCTCATGATTTGAAGGGCAGGATGACGGAAAATGTCGATCCCTTACCTAAACCTTCGCTCTGGGCGATAATCTTGCCCTGATGAATCCTTACGATGTGCTGTACCAGATACAGGCCGATTCCACTTCCCCTGGCGGTCATGTCGTCCGCCCTGCCCACCTGATAGAATTTTCTGAAAATCTTTTTTCTTTCACCTTTCTCGATTCCCATACCGTTGTCTTCAAATTGGATGTACAGCTTGCGCTTTTGCGGTGAAAAGGTGATATCGATCCTGGGTACATCTGAGTCATTGTACTTGATGGCGTTCGTCGTGAGATTCATCAACAGCATTTCAAACAATGACAAGTTTATGGGGTAAAGGAAGGATCGTCCTGTCGGATTATGGATATTGATTTCGCACTTCTGAAACATATGGTGGTTGTTGTGGTAAAACCGCTTGACCGTCTCAACCAGGTCGGACTTGACTAGCTCCCCCTCAAAGCTCTTGCTCTCAATCCGCGCCAGGTTGAGGATACGGGTTGCATTGCTCGCAAGACGGTTTACGTCCTGGAGCATGTAGCGAACATACTTGATCTGCTCGTCCCTGGAAAGCTCGTAGCGTAGAAAGGTCTCGAGGTAGAGGTTCAGTGAGGTCACCGGTGTTTTCAGTTCGTGGGTAAAGTTGTTGATGAAGTTATGTTGCATCCTGTAGAGCTGGATCAATTTTTGGTTGTATATAAAGATAATGAAAACCCCCGCCAGGATGAGGCCGACGAGAATAGAAAGAGTGAGAATCACCACCCATGTCTGCGGCGTAAAGATTTGGGACTTATCGAGGTTAAATGTATGCACCACTGACTTGAGCCCCTTGCTCACCTCCACATACCAGTAGATATAAAGACCCAGGGACGTAGCCAGGGCTAGAATGGAAAAAACAAAAATAAAAATTGGGTGAAAAAACCACCTTGATCTATCAAGCATTTAGTTGAACTACAATACGGTAGAAGTTCTGTCAACTTGCAAATCCGTACCTTTTTCTTGACATTTTGATTGTAAAACTTTTGTAAAAGCCTTGCGGGGGGCCTATCTTTCCTTTTCCTTAATGTATTAAGATCCAGCTCACAAATCGCCATCAAAGAGGAACCACATCATGAAGACAACACACCCGGTCCACCCCCGCTCCACCAGGGCAAGGGTTCTGCTATCCAGCGTCTTCGGACCGTACGCCCAAGACGATGAATATGGAAGCCGAAAAATCAACCCCATGGAACTCTATCAGAATCAGGTCACCAGAGTTCAGGGCGGTTTTTCCCTCCGCATGTTTCACCGCTCCTTCGGATTGATGATGATTCAATCCAATATCGATGCCCCCTGCACGCTTTTGGATTTTCCCTCCCTCAATCGCTTTGTCTCCGAAATCCAGGAAAATGCCTACGATATCGTCGGCATCAGCTCGATTGTTGCAAATATCGGCAAAGTGAAGAAAATGTGCGAAGTCATCAGGGAATACCAGCCGGGTGCGACGATTGTGGTGGGCGGACATGTTGCCAACAAGGACAATATCTCTGATAGCATCGACGTTGATCATATCTGTAGAGGCGAAGGCGTCCGCTGGTTTCGTCGATTCCTGGGAGAGGACGAAGAGGCGCCAATTCGGCATCCCATGGTGCATTCGGGATTCGGTGCACGTATTATGGGTATCTCCCTCCCGTTACGGCCGGGAAACACGGCGGCCATGCTCATTCCTTCCGTGGGCTGTCCCGTGGGTTGTAATTTCTGTTCCACCTCCGCCCTGTTCGGGGGTAAGGGGAAGCATATTAATTTTTATGAAACCGGCGACGACCTCTTTGCCGTCATGTGTCAGCTGGAAGAAAAACTCAAGGTCCGGTCCTTCTTTACCATGGATGAGAATTTTCTTCTCCATCGGAAGCGGGCCCTGCGGCTCCTTGAACTGATGGAGCAACACAAAAAGAGCTGGGCTCTTATGGTTTTCAGCTCTGCCCGCGTGTTAAAGTCGTACACCTTCGAGCAGTTGGTAGGATTGGGGATCTCCTGGGTGTGGATGGGCCTTGAAGGAGAGGAAAGCTCCTACAGAAAACTCAAGGACGTTGACACGGTGGAACTGGTGCGGTCCTTACAGGCTCACGGTATACGCGTTTTAGGATCATCCATCATCGGTCTGGAAAACCACACACCCGAGGCTATGGAGCGGATAATCGACTATGCCGTCAGCCATGATACGGATTTTCACCAGTTCATGTTGTACACTCCCATTCCCGGAACTCCCCTGTACGAAAAGCATTCAAAAGACGGGACCCTCCTGGCGGAAAATACATTCTCTCTCGCCGACGCTCACGGTCAATATCGCTTCAATTATCGCCATCCTCATATTACTAGAGGCCGGGAGGAGCAGTATATTGTCGATGCCTTCAAGCGCGATTTCGAGGTCAACGGACCCAGTCTCGCCCGGTTGATCCGAACCTTCCTCAAGGGCTGGCAGCGCTATAAAGACCACCCGAAAAAACGAATTCGCCATCGTTTTGCCTGGGAAGTGAGGCCCCTCCGTACCGCTTATGCCGGCGCGGTTTGGGCAATGAGAAAGTGGTACAGCCGAGATGGACGGATGGAGAAAAAAATGGATTCCCTGGTGAAAGACTTGTACAAGACCTTTGGCTGGAAAACCAGGATTACCGCCCCCCTCATGGGAAGATATCTTTATCTCACCCTGAAAAAGGAAGAAGAGCGACTGGCTGGAGGCTGGACATATGAACCGGACTCATTCTACGAGAAGAATGAGGCGGCCCTAGCTCTGGAAAAGGACCAACCGAAGGGGTCCAAGTTTAAAACCCCGAGCATCAGGTGGGTAACCTGTGAAAACGTTTCTGCCCCGGGAAGATAAAGCTGGATTTGAAGGGTTAACCATTCTATTTGTTTTGTTCCTTTGGAGTTGATCTCTCCCTCGCCCTATTTTCCATTGTATGGGCCTTCTGATATTCCAGACAAGCCGATTTCCCATCTTTGATTTTCACCTGGCCCGACAGGTAGTCGGCGGCGGTGAGGGGGATGAAAATAAAGGGAGCAAAAATAATCCCACCAACCTTGCCCGCAGTGATGGCGGCCGATTTCCAGGGAATCGTCTTCACTTTGGGATCGTTCAAGGGGCCCTCGATATTCACCGGATCGGCTCTTTGAATAATTTTGAGCGATTTCTTCTTTGGCAGAAAGAAGTATTCCACTTTCTCGCCACCAAGGTCAATGGTTCCCCCCCCGGTAATAGTAATGTGCTCGGCGTCGAGTATAAAGGCGTCTGTGGAGATGACCCCCTTGTCAATGCTGTAGTCGGCCACCCCGCAAGTGATATCATAGTACCTCTGGTCTGTCGCTTTCTTCCAGGCCCAGCCCGCCACATCCCAAAAAACCAGATCAGCCAGTGGGGCGGCGAGCTTGCCGTTTTGCATGGTTATGTAGATGCTGCCCTGGCTGTTTGCCGCCATTTCGTGGGGGGTTAGCCCGGACGTGCTGAAGGACATGTCGATATCCATCTCCGCCTGAAGCTCTTTTTTGTATTCATGGATATCCAGGGTCCGCCGGGGATCGAGGTTTTGGCCGAAGGCTTTGAAGCTCAGATGGGGCTGCTTCCGGGCGTCAAGCTCGAGATCCATGTCGAGTTTTCCTTTTGGATAGACAAGACGAGCCGGGCTGATGGACAGCAGGCCTGATTTGACCTTCACCTGGAGCTGGGCGGAATTCGCTAAAAACCGTCCTTGAGCAAAGGATTCCACCGAAATCGCCACATCCACATCGACTTTTTTCAGCCAGCCGAAGTCTATGGGCTCATTGCTGAATACGGGCTCCTTCTTAGGAGGTTTCTTTTTCTTTCCTTTTTTCTTTCCTTCTTTCTCCTCCTTCAACAGTTCATACACCAGCATGTTTCTTGCTTTGATAGTGCCGCTTATCCGCATGGGCGTGGTGTCAAAGAGTGCCTTGAGTTTTGACTCAACCTCGGTTTGGCCTGCAGTGAGCGTAGCGTTGAATTGTTTGCCTTTGCCGCTTTTTCTTATCTGGCTATCCAGCTGCACCGGTCCGATGGCGGGCCATCGTCGATCAAAGAGTGCTCCAAAGAGCTGCAAGTCCCGGGCAGTTAGGCTGCTGTTGACCTGCAGGGTGGAGGGGTCTTTGAAATTATCAAAGCTCCCGTCCAGCTTCAGGCTCAAAAGTCCCGGCTGCGAGCTTTCCATCTCAAGGGAATCAATACCCAGGGTTCCATCACTGTCCGAGACTTTCACCTGGCCGGTTAAACCGCCAAGTTCTGGTAGTTTGGCAAAATCGGCAAAGGCCGCAAATTGACGGCCATCCAAATGCAACTGTCCATCCCCTTCGACCCCCTTCATGGCAAACAG
>QJYE01000064.1 GCA_003235785.1 Nitrospirota bacterium | reverse complement strand
GCCCGAAACGGGACCAAACATCACGGGTCTCACCCAACAAAGGGACGAAACGTTGCACAGGATTTCAACTGCCCTGTTGAAATACGTCTTGAATCGTTGGAATTTGAACTCCCGTTTTTGGACCCATTTTGATTGTCGAAAAATGGGAGCAAGCAATTGATGAATTCTTCAATACAACCCATTGATTAGATAAAAGCCTATGCGACTTTGAAGCCGTTTGCTGGGTTAGAGCCCTCAGCCTAAACCGAACTTCTGAGGTGCCCATGATGAAACCCTAGGCGTGGGTCAGCCATTTGCCCCATGTAAGAGACATAATTCTGCAAGTCCGGCATTTTCACGCGAAGCCGCAAAGTGTTCGAAGGATAATCATAAATCGTAATATGATTGAGCCCACGGTTAGCCGTGAATAAGAGCGACTGATCTTGGGTTAACTGGCAGGCATAGATGGAATCAAGCAGGGAAAATCGACTGACGCGCAGAGCTCCTAACATATGCCGTGTGTTGTTAAATATTCCGCCTCGCGCCAACACATCATAGACTTGCGTGGCCACCTGGCGAGGATGCTGCATCGTGGTTGCTGCATCCGGCTTTTCATCAATGATCCGAAACTTGGCAAAAGATTCCAGATCAAGGCAAATAACGGTTTGACTTCCGCCATTACAAAAAATGAGTTCCTTATCTGAAATGGCCATATCTGAGTTAATATGCGCGGGTGTTTCTCGACTCGTGGCCCAATGCCGAATGACCTGCTTATTGGCTGCATCAATTTCAAAGGCATATTCTTTGAGAAAGGCCATGGCCCATTCATGGTAATCAACATAATCCTGAGGCAGAACACGGAAGGTAACGGCGTAAAACCAATCTTGCTTCGGATGGGTCAGGACATGCCAGCAGGTGGCAGGTAATTCCAGGCGGGTCGCTTCCCCCGTCTGCATATCCCAGATCCCCACTTCACGCGCTTCTCCCTGCCGATCAAAACGAGGATTATCCATCGAGCCATAGCAGAGATAACGGCCCGACGCGGTCAGTTTCATACCATGGGGCAGTTTAACTTTGTGTGGGCCGAGCCTTTCCCCCTTTGTGAGATTATTCAAATTAAATTTATAGAAATAATCGCCAATCGCCGTGATAAATTCATGATTGTTCAGCCACACCAGGTGGGTACTTCCGCGGAGGGAGGTATCATTAACCTCAAAACGAAGCGTGGAAATCCTATTGATTTCTTCCAGGTTGTGGGCATCGAAAAACAACAGATGCTGCCCGGCATTCCCTAAAAATCCAACCGTTCCTTCCGGATTCACTGTCACCCAATGCCCGGCAGCCACACCGTCATAATAACGGATTTTATAGGCATACGAGTTATCGTTGGGATTAAACAAAAAAAGGCAGACACCGGCCATGCCTTCTAATCCGTTCACCCCATTGCCATCCAGGGCAATGTAAAATGCGTATGGATATCCTTTCATTCAACTTTCCTGTTATATTATTGGAACAGCTGATCGTTCCACATAGTAAAGGTTACGAAGGATCAATGCGAAGACCCATCTTAATCAAGATCAGGCTATGAAAGAAATCACCACTCATCCTCCCTCCGGCCAGAATGCTTACACCGCAAGCCGACCCATGCATGGCCTTCATGATTTTCTTGCCCGTTGCAATGAATGGGAAATTGGAGTGGTACGCCTGGCAGTCCAGAATTCACAAGCAGCCTATTTACGAAAAACAAGCCTGGTGATTAACCATCTTGGGGATGGATGGCTTTATGTCCTTATCGTCCTAAGCCTTCTGGCTTTTCAGGGGCTTCATTCCTGGCATATCCTGCTTTCGGCTGGATTGGCTGCCGCCATGGCCCATGGGATTTACCCGGTTATTAAAAATCGACTGGCGCGCTTACGTCCTTTCGATTTTGACCCTTCCCTCAATTTATCAGTACGAGTTTTGGATAAGTATTCATGCCCCAGCGGACATACCATGACCGCGACAGCTGTCGCCATCCCACTGGCCATGGGGCTTCCTCAATTTTCACCCCTTATCATCGCGATCTGCCTCGTCATTGGTTGGGCACGAATATCTCTCGGACACCATTACCCTAGCGACCTGGTTTTTGGTGCCTTGCTAGGTTCAAGCACCGCATTCCCCATCAGTCTGTTATTAATCTAAAAGATCATCATCGAGAGTGAAGTAGAAAACGGGCTCTGGATTAATGAAAAGGAAGGCTGAATTTTTGACTGGCTCCCCCTGGAAAATCTTTGGGGTTAAGACTCTTCCGGCACGGCTATCGCCTCAATTGTTCTAACGTCCTCAGGTGAAAGCTCTAAATTGGCCAGGACAGCTAGATCGTCTTTCATGTGTTGTTCGTTGGTGGTGCCCGTGAGAGGAAGCATGCCAATTTGTAGAGCAAAGCGAAAGATAACTTGGAGTGGGTTAGCCCCTACCCGCTTGGCAATGTCCCATACTGCAGGATCTCGTAGAACATCTTGATTGGCGGTGAGAAGCGAAAAGCCTTGGTAGATGATTCCCTGTCTTTTGCAGATTTCCCGAACCTCTTTATCCCACCCCATGACCGCATAGCAGCGGTTCTGTACGACCATCGGCTTGACGGCAGCCTTTTTGCACAGCTCCTGTAATTGATTCGCCTGCACGTTACTGATACCAATGATTTTGGTTTTGCCGGTTCGATAAAATTCTTCCATAGCCGCCCACACTTCCCAATCCGCCTTTCCCAACCCCCAACGCGAATAAGGACCATGGAGGACATAGGAATTCAGATAGTCGGTGTGCAGATGGTTCAGCGAACTTTCGAAGGATTGCTTGACTTGGGTCGCCAGATCGGCGGATGGGTCATAGGGCGTCCGATGGTCCTGTCCCGTAGTGGAGGTAAATTTCGTTTGCAAAAACAGGGAATCTCGGGAAATCCCTTTTTTGGCTAACGATAATAAGGCCTCTCCGACCAGGGCCTCCTGATAGTGGATGAGCTGATTCGCGGTATCGATCGCACGGAAGCCAGTCCTGACGGCCAATTCAACCAACTGGCCAGTGGCTTCCTTCTTCCATGCGGTTCCGTACATGAAGGCCGGAATGGCCACATTATTATAAGTCAAAAGTTCTGGCATGATTTTTCAGGGCCTTTCAGAAATTGCCTGTTACACACATAGCTATAACAACCACCGTATTGTTTAAATATTTTTACTCTTCTATTCGATAAAAGCGGTCCTTCACAACTTTCCCTTCAGAATATTTATCAAAAGTCTCTCCCATGGCATCACCCAATTCCGCCAGCCGCGCATCTGGATGCGGATGGGTCTTAAATAGCAAGGCCACACTACTGTCATTGAGGCTGGCATGACCAATTTCCTGTAACACCATCGGCAAGCCATAGGAGTCATATCCTGCCCGTGTGGCGACGACCACTCCGATCCGATCAGCCTGATATTCTGCATCTTTATCCAACCCACGAGCCATAATTTCGGCTCCACTCCCAATAAGACTTTTCACAGCCTGTCCCGCCTGTTTATTTTTCATCTTTCCCAGCTTCTGGGAGAACAGACTGCTTCCCATATCAATCGCTTTACTTTGCTTAATGATGGTGAGGTGATGCTGCTTGACCACATGCCCGATCTCATGCCCAAGGACTCCCGCCAATTCAGCCTCAGATTTCAGTTTCTTATACAACCCTTTCGTCAGAAAAATAAATCCACCCGGTGCCGCAAAAGCATTGATATCATCGGAATCCAACACACCAAAATACCAAGACAGGTCCTCTCTTCCACTTTGTAGACTTAACCATCTTCCGACTTTATTGACATATCGTTGAAGCTTTTCATCATGGACCAGAGGTGCGGCCCCGAGCAGTCGTCCGGCAATCTCTTGGCCAATGGCTATTTCCTCTTCAGTGGAAGTCCCTTTGACGAGATCGGCCAAGTCTGTCAACGAAGGGGCTTTCTTCCCGGTCTTTTTCTCAGGAGTGCCTTCTTTCATTGCTCCAGTGGTCGTATCTTCCGATTCGCCCAATTGCCTCAATGTATCCCCCAAGTCAAAGGCATATGTCATGGTTGTGACCCCGAAGATCACAAAGATCAGTATGAATGCGGGCATAAGAAATCCTTTCAAACCATGAAGGCCCCGGCACATGGAAGGCACATAGGAATTGGCCCCTATAAATTCATATAAAATTCCGTCTCTTTCTTTTTTCTGGTTTCGCATTTTTTCAATTCCCGTCCGTGGGCTGCATGAAGGGAACTTGCTGTATTTGCAACCCGGCCTGATTCGCAAACGACTGGGCATCTTTTTTGGAAGCTCGATAGGTTTTCAATGTTTGCAGTTCTTTTTCATTAAACGCAGCCTGTTTTAATTCCTCTTCATCGAGGCCACGCACGCCTGTCGCAGCCACCACATTTCCACTGCCAGCTCTTCCGGTGGCCAGACCGAGCACGCCTGAGGCCTCTGTGACGGCAGACGCCTTTTCGCCTGGTGCCCCACGGCGAATAGACAGCATCCTCACCCAGCCGGTTTTGCCCTTGCCGGATACCTGCAACCATCCACCCTTCCTTTTCAAAATTTCTACGGCATCCCCTTCCTTTAAGGAAGTCACAACTCGAGCATCCTTAAAGGGTTCATTCATAACTTCACAAGCTCTGGCAACGACACCGGGATCCGAGGCTTTCGCTTCGAGAGGAATGACCCACATAAAGAGCACTAATAGGAAGGCCAACCATTTCATCTTCAGATTCCTCCTTCTCGCGTTAAACCAACAAGGCGGCTCTTATGATCACCAGCCCGAGGCGTGAGACTTTACGTCGTAGGATCATGTTGCTATCTCAAGGGGTTGTTCTTTGAGATTCATCATGGCTTTAACCACCAACTGTTGCCAAGCCTCCAGTCTTAATGCCACATCTCCATAAGGCAGCGGTCCCTGGCACCATCCAAGCTTGCACCCTATGTTCTCGGGTCCGCAGATACGTTGTGCCACCTCTCGAACGAGGGCCAGGGTCTGCTCGCCGGCCGGACCTGCCTGCCAAGCCTTCATTTCCACATGATTATCCACCCAATAAATTAAAAACATATTCTGAA
>QJYE01000505.1 GCA_003235785.1 Nitrospirota bacterium | reverse complement strand
GTACGCCGAGGGGACAGCTTATCGGTCGTTGCCAGACGATTTGGAATGAAAGTGCACCAACTGAAGAATATGAATAATTTATCAAGCAACCTGATTCGGGTGGGATCAAAACTGCGCGTGCGAGGCGGTGAAGAAGATGAGATGGATGATCAAATCACCTGGTATCGCGTTCGGTACGGAGATTCGTTGGGCAAGATTGCGGCTCGCTTCAGAACGTCAATCAGCCAACTCAAAAAACTCAACAAACTGTCGACTCACTTGATTTATCCGGGAGACCGCTTGCGCGTAAAGGGACAGCCAAAATCCCAACAGTCTCAGCCTAGCGATTCCAAATGGTACCGTGTGCAGCACGGGGATAGCTTGTGGAGTATTGCTCAGCAGTTCAAAGTAAGTGTGCGGGATTTACGGGCATTCAATAACCTGACCTCCAGTATTATCCGAGCTGGCCATATGCTCATGGTCAGCCAATAATCTTCTTCAGCTTTCGCTTTCAAAATCTTTTCTTTACTCCTTTTTCCCCTCTTCTCCAATTTGATCTACTTTTGTCTCTGACTTGTCTTGATCGGCTTCACTCCCCGTACCGGCTTCTGTTTCTCCCGATTCTTGCGCTGACTCAGGAGCCAAGACTTTCACCCGAAGATTGGCTTCGGACGAAAATGGAGAAAGTGGGAAATCTTGCATGAGTTGCTTGTAATATTTAACGGCGTCATCTGTTTTTTCCTCATTTTCTGCTAATTTGGCCAACTCAAACAACACTTGGTCCTTATTGAGAGCATGAGGATTTCCCATCACCGCCTCGAACGTATTCACGGCAGCCTCTCGATTCCCAGTCAAGAGATACGCCAACCCTAACCGTTGCTGGACCAACCCCACCAGAACATGATCTTGCGCATAGTCTTGAATAAACGAGGTGTACGCCTGAATGGCACCTTCATAATTTTCGGTCTCCATCAAACTATTGCCTAGCAAAAACGAAGAAACCTTGGCGCTTGAAGTTCCAGGATATTGTTCAAGGATATCCCGAAACATTTTTTCTGCTTGCTGAATATTCTTCTTGCCCTTTTCAATATCATCGAGTGGTCGATCCAAAAATGTCTCCTGGGCCCGTCCTTCTAATTCCCAGGCTTTGTCTTGTTCCTGATGTGAGAGCCAATTAAGCGTAATCATTCCACCAATGACAGCAATAACTAAAAAAATACCGCCCCACACCAACCCACGGTGCTCCTCCACAAAAAACAAAAACTGCTCTTTGCTGGACAACGCCACTACAGGTTCCATTTCTGTTGATTTGCTAGAATTGTCTTTAATTTTATATCCCATCCCCTGTACTTCCTCTCTCCATTAAGAAAAGACTGTCTATGGTTTTGTCTGTCATGACTCGAATGCAACGTGGTGCCTTATACCCACCTCCCAAGATCATGTCAAACAGTATTCCATACTATTTCACCAGAGTTGACAAGGCCTAACTCCCTGTTATAATGGGGAAATTATGGATTTTTGAAATTTATTTTAGGCGGATAGCTCAATTGGTAGAGCACTGCTTTTACACGGCAGATGTCGCAGGTTCGATCCCTGTTCCGCCTACCAATTTTTATTTGGCATAAGGCTGGCTTAATCTGATATATTGACCAGCTCACATCCGATCAACTCCCCCTGTGGAAGAACTTCGTGGGCCATTTGCCCAGGACCAAAATATTACGGGGCCGTCGTTCAGCCAGGTTAGGACGCCAGATTGTCAATCTGGAAGTCGCGGGTTCAAATCCCGTCGGCCCCGCCATCCCATCTTGCATTGGTTCTGCTCTATTTTCATAATCCCCCGTGGTAATGCTGACTTTAGCCTAATGGAGGCCTAGACACACGTGATGTCCTTTGCTAATCCTGCTGAGATTTTTGGATCTCTCGGTTTATTGTCCATCGTCATTTTGATGATCCTAGCTTTCTTTTCAGTGGTATCCTGGGGGATTATCGTGAATAAGTTTCGACAATTTCGGCAAATCAACCAGGAAGAGGCACAATTCCTTCAATTGTATGAAAAAAACCCTGTTGATCAGCTCACCCTACGAAATCAAGCCCAAGCCTATACGCAAAGCCCGAGTTCAGCAGTCTACCTTGGCGTCACAGATCGATTACCCTCATCAGCCGACTTGTTCACCTCGCAACAAGACCTGGAGACTCCCATCGCTAGCCAACCACCCAACCGCCAATACGTAGAAAAAGTCGCCCAGTACATCATCCAAAATCAAATAAACCATCAAGAAGCCTATCTGCCCTTTTTGGCAACCACGGGAAATTTAACTCCATTCATTGGTCTCTTAGGAACGGTCTTAGGAATTATCAATGCATTTGGAGAAATCGGCGAACAAGGATCTGCCAGCATTGCCGCAGTCGCGCCTGGTGTTTCTGAAGCTCTGGTTGCGACCGCCGCTGGACTCTTTGCGGCCATCCCTGCCGTCATGGCCTATAATTTTTTTCTTTCCCGGATCAGGAAAATGTCGTTTCGTGTCGAAGCCTTCACCATCGAATTTCTCAATACTCTTGAGGAATCTGAAAAAGCCCTTGAAGTGGAAGTTGCCCGATGACAACTGGTTCACGCCCCCGTCAATTCCTTGCAGAAATCAATGTCATTCCTCTGGTCGATGTAGTATTAGTCTTGCTGGTGATTTTCATGGTGACGGCCCCAATGTTGCATAGAGGACTGGATATCGATTTACCAACATCGGCAGCTAATAATATAAAGGCCGAAGAGCGCTTGATTGTCACCATCCAGAAAGATCACAGCTTATCGTTGGGCAATGATCCCATTAGCCTGGTAGATTTGAGATCAAGGCTACAAAACGCCAAAGCCTCGAACCCTCTCGTTTCCGTCTATTTACGTGCAGACCAAACGGTGCCCTACGGAACCGTGGTGCAAATCATGGATGAAGTGAAGGGGGCCAAAATCGAACGCCTTGGGATGGTGACCGGGCCAAAAATAGAAACTATCGAAGCCGACGCTATCGGAGTCTCCCCCTAAATTTCCGTTTCATGGAACATGCTGCACCCCCAAGCCTTATCTCTCTTGGGCTCACGGCTGACGTTTCTTTAGAAGGATCATCACTCCGTTGGGGCCTAGGGGCTTCTTGCGCCCTTCATGTCCTTGTGATCGTGTGCGTTATGTTTTTACAGCTTCAAACAGTGAAAGAGCAGCCTTTCCGAGCCATTGATGTGGCCTTGATTTCCTTGCCAGCCATCCCAACGACTGCGCCAAGCCCTGCTCCCGCTCCCACAAAAAAAGCTGCTGAAGCACAACCGACGAAAAAAGTCGAACCGCCTCCACCCGCACCACAACCCCTTGCGCCACCGGTTGAAAATACGCTTCCTCCGCTATCAACAAAAATGGCCTCTGAACGTTTATCCGAATCATTAGGTGGAGCCATCAATTCTATCGTCGTGCCTCAAAAACAAGAAACCACAGCATTGGCCGCCCCTTCCCCAGAACAAAAACCTCAACCCTCTGAAGACCAACAGCCCTTGATTGAGAACCTTCGATTGCCATCGGCTCCCCCAAAAATTTCTCGAGCTACACGCTTAGAGCCGGCAAAGCCTGTAAATATTCCTTCAAGGGCGCAGCCCACTCCAACTCCTGTCCCAACAAAGGATCAGGCTCCGTCAAAGCCCGAATCGCTCCCATCTACTAGTCCAAGGCCTACCGTGCAACTGGCAATGAAACCGGCACCGGCCATTCCGTCATTAAGCGAAGTCACGCCATTCAAGCAGTCTCTGGAAACACCATCGTCCAAGAGTCAACCGTCTCCCAAAATAGAGGACATACTAAAACTTAACCGCCCAAACCTTCAAATGCCTGTTCCTACTCCTAAGGTTCCCCAAAAATCTCGTGAACCGTTGACGCCACAGCCACCACCCACGCCATCGTCCACACCACAAGTCTCAGCTCCGCAAGTCACGAACATTCCTCAACCAACACAACCTCACTCCTCAAGACCGGCACCACCGAATATGTCCGAGACGGTAAAGAAATTGATTGAGGGGCTCAAAGCCTCAACACATACACCCGCGCTCCAACCGATGCCTTCTCAGCAACCCCAACGATCCCTAACAATTCCGCCCCCGGTCAAGCCTCTTCCGTCGGAAATAGACACCCGCATTGCGAAATTGTCTATACCTGAGGTAGCCCCGGTCGAATCAATTAAGCAACGATTAGATCAAATCCAAGTGCAAGCCTTGTCTGACACTAGCACCTCGGCCTCCCAACAATCTCCCGGCGAAAATCGCTATTTCGCCATCATAAAAAATTCAATCGACAGCCATTGGACAAACCCGGAGGTTCCCATAACCAACAAGAAAGTTATCATAACCTTTCGCGTGGAAAAGTCCGGTGAAATTTCGAGAGTTCATGTGGAGCAGAGCTCTGGGAACAGCTATTATGATTCCACGATTTTAGGGGCCATAAACAAAGCGAATCCCTTACCAAAGTTTCCCTCCGATATTCAGAAAACATTTTTGGACATTAAGTTTTTATTTACAATGCCTGAACCATAAGGATGTCTTGCTTTATGAATAAATCCTGGACTTTGTGCATTTTGGCTGTGTTACTGCTTGACCTATGCCCGCATTCTCTAGTTTTAGGAGAAGACGCCATTCTTGAAGCCACGCGTTCAGAATTTCAAAAGATTCCTATCTGGGTCATGGGATTTTCTCCCGTACAACAAGACAGCAAAATTTCAGAACAGAGCGATACCCGTGTTCGGTCTATCTTGAAAGACGATCTGACGCGCTCACAGATCTTCACCGTCGCAGACTTTCCACCAACCCAAGGATCCTTTTCCGAGAATACCTGCGTGAGTCTTTCTCCAAACCTGGGAGCACATTACCAACAAGTCACCGTATCCACTTGGGGGAGAATGGGTGTGGGTGGCACATCAACCGGCGTCCAGGGGCTGATCTTTGACGCCTGCGCCTTTGATCCTGGCCATCAAGATGCTTTGACAGGCAAGCGGTACTTCTCTCTCAAAACCACGGATGCGCTCATCCGTTTGATGGCCCATCGGTGGGCAGACGAGCTAGTTTATCGCTACACAGGTGAACAGGGCATTGCCAGAACCAAGATCGCCTTTGTCGGAGAAAAGGAGAATGGACGCGAGCTGTTTGTGATGGATTATGACGGGTATGATCCACAGCAGGTGACAGCAGATGGATATCTCAATCTGATGCCGACATGGTCACCCGACCGTAAATCACTTATTTACACCGCCTATCGGGACCGAAAACAACAAATTATGAAACGGGAACTGGCAACAGGTCGTGAGGAAATACTCGTGTCCCCGGCCAGCCTGAACATCACCGCCACCTTTGCTCCAGACGGCCAATCGATTACCTATGCCGCCGCTCAAGACGGGAATTCTGACATCTACCAGATAGCATTGGACAGTGGTAGCCCCAAGCAGTTAACCTCTCACCATAGCGCAGATTTGTCCCCATCATGGTCGCCGGACGGGCGGCATTTGGCCTTCACGTCTGATCGCGGAGGCCGCCCCCAAATTTACATTATGGATGCGGATGGCTCCAACGCCAGGCGCCTCACCTACGATGGAGACTACAACGCCGCCCCCGCATGGTCTCCCAAAGGAGATTGGATTGTCTATGTCTGCCGAGTACCCGGGGAGGGATTTAAACTCTGTCGTATCAGCCCTGACGGGAAACAACGTAGCCAGATAACCAAAGGCAATAGTATCGACGATTCGCCTTCATGGGCTCCAAATGGTCGACATCTCGTCTTCAGCTCAATTCGAAGAGGAGAAAGTCAGTTATTTATCATCACGGGAGAAGGCGCGGGATTAGAAAAAATTTCATCGGTGGGCGCACATCTGAGCTCACCTGCTTGGTCACCGTATCAACCTTAATTCAAGAGAACCAACTCTGATATTTCAGCAAAGGAGTCGACGTATGTATCCAGTCATTCAGATCCTCTCACTCATTAGTCTTATCAGCCTGACTCTGGGCGGTCTCACCGGGTGCGGGGAAAAACGCGTTCATGTGGCCACAATGTCTGGAACTCCAGGCGCCCCCCAAACCGCCGCGCCACAACTTGAGGAGAACTCATCCGCTCAAATATCAGGCCTCACCAATGCATCGGTCGATGAATCGGATCTGTCGTCCCAGACTCCTGATAGCGAAGCCGTTTCAACGGAACCGATAGCATCCGCAATAAATAACGAACCCATCAACTTGGCACATGAACCCACCTCACCAAACCAGGACGGATTATCAGATTCTTCTCTGTCCGATACCGTAACGTCCACATCAGAACCTGATCTGCCTAATACACTAACGTCCGCTTCGGAATCTGGATTGTCCAGCAATGACGATTCATTTGCTCCCTTAAGCAATGGGCAGGACATTTCCTCGCAATCCAGCTCATTTCCTGGAGGCCACACCAGTCACTCCCTGGCCAACATCGAAGACTACCAAGAACCAGTCACTGCCCAAAATTCAGACCCAATGCCCTCTCCGCATTCTCAGGATTTTTCAGCCGAGTTGCAGGATGCTCTTTCGGGAGAAAACATCGAGCCGGTTCCCGAAACGCTTCAAATCGCCAAAATCGAACCCGCAAATAGCTTGCAAGACCAGATAAACAGAATCAAGGAAGAAGAATTTGCAAAGACAGCCAACTTGGAAGATGTCTTCTTTGAATTTGACAGCTGGACCCTCACGCAAGAAGGCCAACTTTCTCTCAATCGTGACCTAGGGAGGATCGAGCAGGATCCTTCCTCGAATCTCATTATCGAAGGACATGCCGACCAACGAGGCACACAAGCCTACAATATGGTCTTAGCAAAAAGACGGGCTGCTGCCATCCAAGACTATCTGAAACAAGCAGGCGTTGATCCTTCTCGCCTGGCGATTATCTCCTACGGAAAAGATAAACCTTTTTGTCAGGACGCCACAGAAGTCTGCTACCAGCTCAACCGGCGGGGACATCTTCTTATCCAAAATCCGTAGATCGTAACAGTTGGCCACAATGACATGGAGGATGAACGACACTGTGAAGTATGGAGGGAAGACAAATTCCGTCTACAAATGGATGATCATTGGTTGTGTGTCAGGAGCCTTGGGAACCGGATGCGTGGCCCAACAAGCCGACTTGGCGCGAATCCAAAAAGATCTTGATCAACAAATTACTCAAATTCGCACGGAGAAGAAAGCGCTTGCTGAAGAACTGGGAGCGGCTCGCGCCGCCATCGCTGAATCGCAAGAGTTACTATCAGCACAAAAAGCCGACATAAAGAAAATGCAAAGTGATTTGGCTCCGCGAGTAGACCTGGCTCAATTGAACCAGAAAATCAAGCTGATGAGTGAGAAGGATTTGCCCAACCTGTATGGGAATTTTGAGGAAGTGGAGAAAAAGATCTCTGATTTGCAAATAAAAAATTCAACCTCAACAGAAACGCTCAAAACCGATATCCAATCTATCCAAACCACCGTCCAAACGCATGGGGAAGAGCTACAAGCCACCAAAGCCCAAACCACGGCACTGGCACAGCAAATTGATGAAAACAACCAATCGCTTACTACACAATTGAAGGATTTTCAGGTTGCCTTCGGAGAATTCAAAAGTGCCTTAACCGACCTGGGCACAGAACTACAGACCGAAAGTCAACGGGCATCCGCTGCCGAAGCGAAATTGGCAACAGAGATCAGCACTCACGCTCAACAAGCTTCAACAGATTTGGCGACTCAACAACAAGCCCTACAAGCACTTGCCAGTGAGCAGTCCCAAGCAATGCTCAAGATTCAGGACACCCTCAAGGAATCCACGACACTTTTAGGCACTCGACTTGATGAACAAGCCACGCACCATACTGAACTCCAACAACAGGTGACCTCACTCCAAGCCAAGCTGAATGCGGATACGCAAGCTCTACGTAACTTTTTGGACCAAGACGTAAAAACCTCTATGAACCAAATAGTCACTGATCTGGATGCTCGCCAACGCCCTGTACTTGAACGTCTAAATGTCCTGCAATCTGACGTAGAGGCCTTGGGCATCCATATCCAAGCCGATGCCACACAAGTCCAAGAGCTTTCGAACTCGGTCGTGAAGCTCCGTGAAGCCCAAGATGTCATGGGGAGTTTGCTAGGAAAACGTGGCGATGAGATTATTCAACAAGCCGGACGTTTGACAGAACGGATGAACACCGTTGAATCGCACCAAACCGCATTGACCGACCAACTCCAAGCCAATACAAAAAAGACGTCCGCTCATTTAACCGAAGTCAACGCCAGCCTCACGTCGATAGCTCAGAATCTTGATCAATCCTCACAATCACTCACGCAACGCCTCACGGAACAAGAAAAAACCTTGGCCACCCTCAACCAAGCTGTTCAGCAACTTCAACCACTCAAAGCAGAAACACAACACCAAATTCAACAAATGCAAGCCGCGAGTCAGCTCACCGAGCAGCTCCACCAAAATGTTGAGCAGATCAGTCGGCGTCTCCAAGATTTGGAAATCCACCAATCAGCACTCGTCGGGAAACTTGACTCTGACGCACAGGCCACGACGACTCACCTACAGGAAGTCAATCAGGGCATCCAGTCAGTGGCCCAAGCGCTAGAAAATGTGAGCACGAAGTTGAATGCACGTATTTCCAATCAAGAACAACAACTGAATCGTGCCGTGACCACGGTTCAACGCGTTCAAGAGAGTGCGAATACCTCTCAAACAAATGCCCACCACCTGAATGATTTAACAGAAACCATGAATCAATTACGGGAGGTGATTACGACAATTGGCACAAAGTTGGGAGAACGCGTGGATGAGCACGAAGACCGGCTTGGCCGGTTAGCTCAACGTGTCAACCAATTACAAGGGACAAAATCGAAAAAATAACTACCCATAGGGCACGGTGTTGGAGAACGGAGCCAATTTCCCACAATTAGCCCTTTTCTCATCATCCCTCACTTGGTAGAATGAAATTTCACCATGCTTTAGACGCTGTAACTCGGTCAAACCAACTATGATTCGCACAGAAATTCACATTTTTTCTCTGTTGGCCATTTTGTTGGGAGGAGGATGCGCGACTGAACCCAACCTCACTGACATACAAAAACAGGTTCAGACGCTCGCGCTTCAACAGGAAGCCACGCAGCAACAAGAAAAACAGACTCGTGATCGCCTCTCGGCCATTGAATCTCAACTTGATGAACACGACTTCCTGGTAGGTGAATTAATAAAAACCGAAGAAGAGGCCAATTTAGACACCCGGCATCTACTGGAAAAACTTGAACGAACTAGCTCCATGCTCAGAGAGCAAATTGAGCAAACTCGTTCATCAACACAGCGCAGGGATCAGGATTTATCCATTCGAGTTAAAGCGATAGAATCCCGCATTGACAATATCCTTCATCGCCCCCGTTCAGAAGCGTCGCAAGTTAGAACACCTGAAACTCCACTTCCTCCGTCACCAAAACAGGAAGAGAGTCCCTCATCGCCATCCTCTACCATCGAATCCACGCCAAGTGAAGCAGGAGTGGAGAATGAAGCCTCAGCCTTTCGATCAGCTTATAAAGGCTATCTCAACGGCAACTACGACCTGGCTTCCGTCGAATTCCAACGGTTTGTCAAACACTACCCTTCGACGACATTAACGCCCCAGGCCTTTTACTATCTTGGGCAATCACTCTATGCACAAAAGCACTATGATCCAGCTGAAAAGGCTCTTCAGCACATCATCAATGACTACCCCAACAGCAAATACCGAAGCCAAGCCCTCTATAAACTTGGCCAGATCAAGATCGAAACCGCCCAACCGTCCGAAGCCCAGAAAATTTGGAATCAAGTGATCCTGGACTACCCTGGATCTCCTGAGGCGAATAACGCCAAGGAACAATTAAAACAAGCCGGGCTGTCTTGATTCTTGCCATGGGTTTCTCCGATTGTTCACTTACACCACCCATTTCCTGTTGAACACATTCCATGCTTCCTCTTGTGACTGGAAAAATTCATGTCCTTCCAGATGATGTGTCGTGTCGAATTGCAGCGGGTGAGGTCGTCGAGCGGCCTGCATCCGTGGTCAAAGAACTCATCGACAATAGTCTCGATGCCGCCAGTTCGCTCATCTCCATTGAAGTAGAAGAAGGTGGCCGAGGCCTCATCCGTGTCACAGATAATGGCATGGGGATGAATCGTGAGGATGCCCAATTAGCCTCCCAGCGGTTTGCCACCAGCAAGCTCCACGCTGAAGAGGATCTCTTTACACTCACCACATTAGGATTTCGTGGAGAAGCACTCCCCAGCATTGCCTCAGTGTCTCGATTTAGCCTGAAAACCATCCAATCCGACTCGCTGGTAGGCACTGAGATTCATTCGGAAGGAGGCGTAGCCTGGGGCGTACAGGAGTATGCTGGTGCCCCCGGCACTCAAGTGGAAGTTCGGGATCTCTTTTTCAATACACCTGGGCGACTGAAATTTTTAAAAACCGTCTCGACCGAATTTTCTAAAATTTCGTATACGGTCCAACAAGCCGCGACCATAAATCCCCAGATTCATTTTCGACTCTTGCATCATAGCCATAAGATTTTGGATTACCCCGGAGTCTCCACATTACAGGATCGCCTCGTCCAAATGTATGGACCCACATTCCTGGAACGCTTCCTCCCCCTCAACCAAACAACGGGCCCATTCCAGGTTGCCGGGTTTACGGTCAGCCCTCACCATGCGAAAACAACTCGAACTCCACAGGAAATTTTCGTCAACGGCCGACCGATTAAAAATACGACCATCGTCCATGCGATTTACGAGGGCTATAAGTCTTTTCTCCCAAAAGGGAAACATCCCCAATTTATTCTGTGTCTTCAGCTCGATCCTCAGACGCTGGATATCAACGTACATCCCACAAAGCGAGAGGTGCGCTTTTCTCACCCTGAAATGCTACATTCAGGAATATTCCACGCCATCAAGCGAATTTTCGTGGAAGGCTCTTCCTTCGACCGTGCATCTGCTGACCGACTTCATGGAGACTTCCCCGCTCAACCCTCTATCCCGTCAGCCAAACCGACCGTGCAATCGTTAGCCGTCGCCCAGGAGACCCGCTCACGCTTTTCTCCTGAAAGAGGATTCAATCGAGCCACACATTTATCTCTCTTTGCTCAAGAACCTCCATCGACCTATACCGCAACACGCCAACAGGAATTCCACGTGATCCCCCTTGGACAGATTCAGCAGACCTACCTTGTGGGACACATCAACCAGGATCTCTATATTATTGATCAACACACCGCCCACGAGCGAGTCCTCTTTGAACGCCTTCTTCAGGCATGGAGCCACAAGGATCTACTCCAGCAAGGACTGCTCATTCCTGAGCCAATTGAGCTTCTTCCCCACCAAAGCGCCTTAATCGAAGAATGGCTGCCGGTTTTAGCTCAAACCGGGTTAGAGATGGAACGCTTTGGGCCAACATCCTACATCGTGCGAGCGGTTCCCGCCATCTTGGGTAGCATCGCCGTCGGCCCACTGATTCTTGAACTGTTAGAAGAACTCTCCGAATGGAAATCGACGGACTCTTTCGACTCCGTGATCCGGCCTATTCTGGCCAGCATGGCCTGCCAAAGCGCAGTGCAGGCTGGTCGAACCATGACTCTCCCGGAAATTAGCGCTTTGTTGCATGATTGGGCACAAGAGGATTTCCCAATGACCTGCCCCCATGGACGGCGCGTCGCCATTCGACATTCCGTAGAAGAATTGAATACCCTATTTGCTCGCACTTCAGAATAGCCTTCTGCCGTCTGATGGCATATGAAACAGACTGAACTGATCACAGCACAGAAACCCATCGTGGCCATTATCGGCCCAACGGCTATCGGAAAAAGCCGTATCGGGATTGAAGTGGCCAAAATTCTGCACACCGAACTTTTGACAGCTGATTCCTGTCAAGTCTATCGGGGTATGGATATTGGAACTGACAAGCCCACACTTCAAGAACGCCACGGTATTCCCCATCAATTAATCGACCTTGTAGATCCTGACCAATCATTTAACGTTGGCGATTTTCGACGTCATGCCATCCAAGAAATAACTCGATTGCATAGACAGGGCCTTCTCCCGCTCGTCGTTGGTGGAACAGGCCTCTATATTCGTGCTTTGCTGAGAGGACTTTGCCCAGGACCGCCAGCCAATTGGTCAATTCGCCAGGCCTTAACACAAGAGGCCTCCGAACGAGGCTGGTCATTTTTGCATGAAAAGTTGCAACACGTTGACCCTGATCTTGCGCAGCGCCTGCACCCTAACGACCAACCCAAAGTGCTCCGGGCACTGGAAGTGTATGAAACGCTTGGAATACCCTTTTCACAAGTACAGCAACAACATCAGTTTCAAGAATCCCCCTACCCCTTCTTACTCATTGGCCTCACCATGGAACGCCAAACCCTCTATCGACGCATTGAAACCCGTGTGGAATGGGAAATCGAAAAAGGTCTGGTACAAGAAACTCAACAGCTCCTGCAACAGGGTTATGCACGAACCTTGGGATCCATGAAAGGGTTAGGCTACCGACAATTTTCCGGGTATTTGGAGGGAGAATACTCGTATGAAGAAGCCGTGCGATTGCTGAAACGCGATACCCGACACTTCGCCAAACGGCAAATGACGTGGTTCCGAAAAGAGCCCGGTATTCAATGGATCACTTTGGAGGAACCCGATATTCCCACGCAGGCTACCAAACGAATCGTTCAAATGATCAACGATTTCCTGTGTACATTCAACACATCGCACACGACACCAGCCCAGGTAATTCCTGACAAGGTCAAAACCTGTTAATTGGGAAACCCTTTTAAGAAACTAAGCCGATGCGATAGACCGGAAGTATGAGATTCCATCGATCATAAGGAGTTGCCACCGTGCCCAGACGCACTACGAAAGACCGAACGCCCCAAGCTGAAATTGCCATCATCGGCGGAAGTGGCCTCTATCATATGGAAGGGCTCACGCGGCTCAAAGAAATTACCGTCACCACGCCATTTGGCAAACCTTCGGATTCCATCATGATAGGTTCATTTGAAGGGTTGAATGTCGCGTTTTTGGCCAGACATGGTCGAGGACATCACACCCTTCCCTCCGGCATTAACTACCGAGCCAATATTCATGCGCTCAAATCGCTTGGAGTGTCTCGTGTGTTTTCCGTGAGTGCTGTCGGGAGCATGAAAGAGAAGATCAAGCCTGGTGATTTCGTATTGCCTGATCAATTCATTGATCGGACCACCCAACGGCTCAATACATTTTTTGACCAAGGGATTGTAGCCCACGTCGCTTTTGCCGATCCCATTTGCCCGACCCTGACGAGACTCTTACACAAGTCCAGTCAAGGCGTATCGGTAACAGTCCATCGACCCGGAACCTATCTCTGTATTGAAGGTCCCCAATTTTCCACTCGAGCCGAATCCTTGCTCTATCGAAAATGGGGAGCGGATGTCATTGGCATGACCAATATTCCTGAGGCAAAACTCGCACGTGAGGCTGAACTGTGCTATGCCACCCTAGCCTTAGTAACAGATTATGACTGCTGGCATGAAACAGAAGAGGCCGTGTCAGTCGGCGCCATCTTGGACATCATGCACGCAAACGTTGAAACGGCCAAACAGGTGCTACATCATGCCTTAAAACTGGCAAAAAACCTCGGGTCCTGTTCCTGTCAAACAGCCTTAGAGCATGCTGTCATCACACCATTAACCCGAATAAGTCCGACATTAAGAAAACGTTATCACGTCTTATTACAGCGACAATTATCGACCACCCTCAAGAAGAGAAGGTAATCATCATGGGAAATTTGTTAGTTGTGGGTTCCGTAGCGTTTGATTCCGTTCGTACGCCATTTGGTGAGGCGTCCAATGTTTTGGGGGGGTCAGCCACCTATTTTTCAACCTCAGCAAGTTTTTTCACAGACGTCAATCTGATTGCCGTGGTTGGCGAAGACTTTCCCGAAGAACACCTTGAATTTCTGCGAAGTCGGGGTATTGATCTCGAAGGGTTAGAGCGCCGACCTGGGAAGACCTTCCGCTGGAAAGGAGAATATTCCTACCAACTGAACGAAGCCCAAACGCTAGAAACACACCTGAATGTGTTGGAAACGTTTCGCCCGAAAATTCCTGATCGCTACACCACCCCATCGGCCTTATTTCTTGGAAACATCGATCCAGAGTTGCAACTCGACGTCTTGAATAAAGTCACGCGACCCTCAATTGTTGCCTGCGATACCATGAACTTCTGGATCGATGGCAAGCGCGAGGCTCTCTGGAAAGTCCTAGAATCCATTGATATTCTTGTGATTAACGATGGGGAGGCCAGGGCGTTAGGAGAAGACGCCAACTTAGTCCAAGTGGCCAAGCGGATTTTGTCGCGCGGCCCGAAAACATTAATCATCAAACGCGGAGAATATGGGGTCTTGATGTTTCATCAACATGGTATTTTCGGCGCGCCCGCGTTCCCTCTCGAAACGGTGAAGGATCCAACAGGAGCCGGCGACACATTTGCAGGAGGATTCATGGGATATCTCTCCGCATCAGGCAATTATTCGGAAACCGGCCTTCGACAAGCCATCATTTTTGGCAGCGTCATGGCATCATTTAATGTCGAGGAATTCAGCCTTGAACGCTTAAAGCGCTTGACCAGAGAAGAGATTGACACTCGCTATCACTCTTTCAAACAACTCACGCACTTTGAAGCCTTATCATAAACCGGACAAGCTGTGAGAGATTCAGGCCACTCTATGGAGCCATTCGGAGAATACCTCAAACAAGCACGCGAGAAAAAAGGATTCTCCTTAGAACGCCTTGCCTCACAAACACGCATTCCAGAGCGCCATCTCCATGCGCTTGAATCAGATGATTTTGGGAACCTTCCGGCCAAAGTGTTCGCGAAAGGATTCGTGAGATCCTATGCCAAAGCCCTCGGTCTCAATGAAGAAGAAGCCCTTCAACGCTTCCTCCAAACATCTGTGACCTTCTACGAACAGAGTCAGCCGGAACACCCTCATGTGCAAGTGAAGTTGGAAGCCCCACCACGGCAGAAGATCAACTGGACGCTCGTGGTGGCCGTCCTCCTGGCTTTAGCCGCAGGAGCTTTTTGGTATGGGCTCCCCAAGCAACAAGACTCACCCATAGCCCTGCCAGAACCAGAAGTTTCATCTTCCATTGAACCCATAGAGGAAACGATACCCTCCGTATCGGATCCTGAAGAAGACATCACATCTGTAACACCCGTTGAGTCTATGCCAAACCTGCCCTTTCCGTCTGTGCCTGTTCCGGAAGAACCAACATCCCAACCCACACCACCCCCGCCCGTCGAACCGGTTTCACCGATATCCCCCATTTCCACCACGGAGAATGCCACCGCTGATGAAGGCCATATTCTTGAAATTGAAGCCACGCAATTAACCTGGGTTGTCGTCCAATCAGACCAACAAGCTCCCAATGAGGCACTATTACAACCGGGACAACGTATCACCTGGAAAGCCAACAAGCAGTTTCTGTTAACCCTCGGGAATGCTGCGGGGGTGATTATCCAGCTCAACGGTCAACCCCAAGGTCCGTTTGGAAAACCAGGGCAGGTCGTCCGCGATATCCGTCTCAAACCCTAAACACTCACACTCCGCACGCAACAAAATCTCTTTCCTCAGATCCAATAATGCTTAAGGGAAAAACGACAGGAAAAATTCGAAAGTTTACGTATTTTTTAGATTCTTGACAGGTCAAAAAAATGGTTGATATGATTAAAGGGTTTGGGTGGTTGTGGGATGATTGTTGATTCATTCCTTCCCTCTCAAATACCCAGAACCAGGGAAAATATAAAGACATGGGGTGCATAAAAGACACCTCTATCAGTTTTTCGCTCTCATCAACTCAGTTTAACCCAGGAGGCTTACATGAAGTTTTCGATGAAGGTGCTTGGAATGGCCACTGCTGCCATGTTTCTGACAACTGGACTGGCCATTGCCGGCCCAGAAAAAGACCCCGAAAAAGCTCGCGTTCCCGCCGACCAACGGGCAGCAGCCAAAAAAGACAAAACAGATTTATACAAAAAAGCCGAAGATGCGTCTCCTGAAATTATTGCTGAAGGGAAGGCCATCTTTGAAGGCAAAGGCACTTGTGTGAACTGCCATGGGAAAGATGGCGATGGAAACGGCCCTGCCGGGAAGGTGCTCAACCCCGGTCCACGGGATTTCACCAATTGCAAATTCCACAAGAAGCGGAAAGATGGCGAGCTCATGTGGGTCATCAAAAATGGCAGCCCAGGCACGGGGATGGTTCCTCTGATTCCCGCCACGATCAGCGAAGAAGAGGGCTGGAAAGTCATTGCCTACGAGAGAAGTTTCTGTAAGGATTAATCAAACGAGCAGGTAGGATCCAACCCCCGCTGGGCTGAGCCCAGCGGGGGTTTTTTTATGAAAAACCCTAGTGACACGCACCGTAATGCCC
>QJYE01000049.1 GCA_003235785.1 Nitrospirota bacterium | reverse complement strand
ATGATAGCAATGAAAAATTTATAAACAATCCCTTCTCATTCATTCATTGGGGCGGAGCATGGCGCAGCCGGGATCTCTTGCGACGAACATACCGGCAATTTTTCGATTGTCTTCCTTAAAGGCTTTGTGCCACCAGCAGGCGGCGTTCCAGAGGTGTTCAGGGGCACTGTTGCGCGAAGAGGCTCCCGGTGTGACCCCTAAACCCACCTTTTCAAATATGAACTCAATGTAGGAGGAGGCAGGAATCGGAATTCCTTCACGCAAGGGATTGGGGTTGACTCCTTGGGACCAGAGGTAGCTTTGCCAGGCGCCTAACATATTCCAAAAATTGTACCGCACACGATCGGCATTCCAGGCTTTGGCCCGTTTGACTAATTGCTTCCTTTCTTCCTCAGATAGGGTGACCGAAAATAAGCTCACATTGGCATCAATGTTTTTATTGTCATATTGCCCTAACGTGCCTTCATTCACTCCATTTTGTTCGGGTTTGGGAAATTGCCCATTGCGAGGGAAGAGAGGGATTTCCAGAATGTTGAGGCCGCTTAACGAAGTCCGCGTGGTCACCGGTTCGGCCACGACAAACACATGCGACCAATAGCTGGGGCGCAAGTCCCATCGCAAGATAGCTTGGGCCATCCGCAAAGTATGGCCGGGTAAATCCCGGCTTCCCACGAGTCCCACCGTCATCAGCCCACGATTGGCGATATTTTGCTTGCGCAAGGCTGCAAACGCATCGTTGAAAAATTGCAGATTGGTGCGTTTCTGGTATTTACTTGTCCAGTCTTTAATGTCGGGATTTCTCGTGCTCGTTTCAGAATTACGCATGATGAGTTCCTTTCTAAAGAAACCTCCAGTGTGGATATCCAACAAGAACATCGCCCTTATCGCAAGAATAATTCTTTTGTGAAAAGTTGCTTGAGGGGACCGCCGGTGCCTTGAGGCGGGGCATCCTCATCCCAGTCGAGTTGAATGCCCTTCGAGGGGAGCCGCCATAATTCTAATTCGAAGCGCACACGAGGCGTTCCTCCAACCTTGGCACCAGGAAACATTTTCACCAGCCCGACGTTATTCTGAATCGTCATGATCTCGAGATGATTCTGTGGATCAATTCTCCAGACCGATTTCCTTCCTTGGGCATTGGGACGGATCGTGATTTTCTCAGGCGGCGCTTCAGGTTTGTCATTGCCCGGGTGAATCATCGCGGCGGGGGACGCGATAAATTCTGGAACCCCATAGGGCGCATCGGGAAATGGCCCATGGGCTTCCGCATACCGACCGGTATGAATATCGCCCGAAAGGATTAAGATGTCATGCGGCGTCTGATGCTTGTTGTCACCGCTTAAACTTCGCTCCACCACTCGCCAGAGACGGGCATAATCCTCAGAGAAATTCGAGAGGGAATGATCCCGAAAATCCCCATCTTTTTGAAACAAGGGTTGACCCAAGACTAAGACTCCCGGACCTTGAAGGGATGCCTGCCACGCCTCCAAGGCTGTCCATTGCTCTTCGGACATGAAGTGGCTGGGGACCTTTTCCATACAATGTTCCCGTTCCGACCGGGTATCTGCGACAAAAAACGATACTGGCGCAATCGTGATGGTGTACCAAAGAGATTGGTCCGGATTCAGGCATTGCTGGTATTGGGAATATAGTTGCTCGGCTCCACGCCCATATTTTTTTCGATTCCTGGCATCCCAGGTCTGTGGAAGATGCACTTGTTTTTCAGGATAGTCATTCCAATATTCATGATCGTCACAGGTGACAAAATTTGGACAGGTCTGCAAGGCTTCCCGATAGAACGCATCGCCCCAATATTGCCGATACCGTTTTGAAAACAGCTCGATCGCATCGTCGCCTAAATCCCAATTTTTCGGCCAATCCAGGTAGACCTGATCGCCAATGAGCAGTTTAAATTGGGGGTTCAAGAGTGCTTGTAATTCTTTAAGGCCGGCTCGGTAATAACCATCCCGATCGTTGTTCTGCCAGAAACACGAGGCAAACAGGAAGGTCACGCCTTGGGGACTGATCTGATAGGGGAGCGTAGACCAGTGAAATTCCTGGCTTTGGTTGTTATTCGATAGGGTAATGTGAAACTGTGCGGCCTCTGGCGGCGCGGGAGATGTGAGTGTCACAGTTAATAGACCCATCCGACGTTGTAGCCCTGCTACTTTCGGGAGAAGCACCCACTCAGTCTGAAAGGAGATCGATGCAGTCTGACGCCGAACAGTAACCTGTGGAGGCGTAAAGCTCGATTCACCTTTGCGAGAGCACCAAATGACCCAACCCCGTCCTTTCGGCAACGGCGCTCCTGGTACGATCCATAAATCCATCTTGAATGGTGTAGAAAAGATAAGAGATTAGGATGAACGCCATTTCCCCATGGGAGGAAAGTCGGATGGTGGCTTTTCTTGAATACTTTTGGGTTCAAGGGCCATGCTGCGCGTCTGTTCATTTGCTGCAGAGAGACTCGCGTCCACTTCGGGGCCATTCTCCCATTCTTCTTCCGGCACTGGATCAATTTGCTGATCTTGAACCAGGTGCCGGAGCGTAATGCCCTTCAACGCATCTTGCACGGCTACATCACGCCGCATCAATAATTGACTAATGATATCCGTGCCAAGAGTATACCCCTGTGGCCCATTATGCAATTGATGCTGAACCACCTTCAACACCTCAGTTACGGAAATTGTTTCTGGAGGTCTGGCCAACATCACTCCTTTCGGCCGATCGGTATGCACGAGGATATTAGCTTGAATGAGATCACTCAGTAATGAGTCCACCAACGTGAGTGGCACATGTTGCGCACGAGCTAATTGTTCGCCTTTCAGTGGTGCTTTGCCTGCTAAGAAGCGATAAGTAATATGGCCGAGGAGGGCTAAGGTAATATACTCGCGAAAGAGAGGCGTTTGGTGTTTACGACTCAAATGCAATAAATACGCAGAGGGATGTTGATGATAATAGGCCACCTGAGCCCCGGCCAGAACAATCAACCAGGCCACATAGAGCCAGATGAGGAAGAGAATGAGGACCGCAAAGCTGGAATAAATTGCACTATATTTCCCGGAACTCGCCACAAAGGCGGCAAACGCCATCCCGGCCACTTGCCAAATGATTCCGGCCGTGACCCCACCAACAAAAGCCGAGCTGAGATTGACTGACGTGTTCGGCACAAACTTATAGAGAAATGTGAAAACTCCACACATAACCAAAAATGGGAGAAGATTCGTGAGTGCCACGATAAGAGAGCCAAAGGGCTGAATCTCCATGACTCGTTGGACCAACCAATGACTCTGGGAAGAAGCCATTAGACCAAACGCGGTGAAGACAAACACCGGGCCAATGAGGACGACACTTAAATAATCAGTGATTCGTCTGCCCAAGGAACGCCCTTCTTCCACACGCCAAATGGAATTAAGGGCCTCTTCGATTTTTTCAATGAGGGAATAGGTGGTATAAAAGAGTCCGGCCACACCGACGGCTCCCAAAACCCCGACTTTCAAATTGTCGACAAACCGGATAATATTCGTGGTAATCTCTGCTCCCTTATCGCCTAAGGGATCAAGCGCTTGAGAAAGAATGGGTTCAATTTGTTGATGCACACCAAAAGCTTTCAGCACTGAAAACATGACCGCTAAAAATGGTACCAATGATAGCAGCGTCGTATACACCAGGCTCGTGGCGCGAATACTCAGAAAGCTTTCGCGAAATTCTGTGGCCGCCACTAACCCCAGACGCAACAATTTCACACCCAACTGACGAACGCCAGTGAGCTCGTGGACCTTGACGACCCACACATCATGTTCGCAAAATCGTATGATTCGATCAATCATGTGACCTCTCGTTCCTTGTGCCTACCCTACAAAGAGACGGAAGAAATGTCCAGGCACCATCCCCCGTTCTCGCGCGAAAAGAATGGGGGGCGGGGGGCTTTTCTCCCTAAATTCATCGCGGTACCTATCTCCGGTCATTTGCGGATGTTCATGAAGTGGGTCAAACAAGCGATGCTCTCAGGGTTGCATGCGATAGCTCTCGCATGGCTGTGTTTTTCCGGTTGCTCGGAATCCTCGGAATGGGACCAGCAATGGGAGACCATTCAACATAACATTCGCGCAGGCAACCTCTCTCAAGCACACATTCAACTGGAAAATATCTTACCATCCATTCGGGAGAATGGACCTTCTGATACACGATATGCTCAGATTATTTATCAACTGGGTGAAATTGCACGCTTGGAAGGGAACACGACCCAAGCCGAATCCTATTACTGGAAGGCATTGCCCCTCATTGCCAAATCTCTCGGATCGGAACATCTCCATATGGCTGACCCATTAACTGAACTGGCCACCATCTACCAGCAGAAAGGCCAACCGAAGATTGCCGCGCCCTTGCTCAAACGAGCGCTGGCCATTCGTGAAAAAACATGGGGCACGTCTAACCGACAATTACTCCCAACCCTCAAGCATTATCATGTCTTGCTCATGCTAATCGACAATCACGAAGAAGCCGTACAAATTTTGACTCGCATCTCCCATCTTGAGCAGACATCTTTCTAATTCCAGGGTTCTTCATTGGCCATCGCACGAATGATCTCCTCTCGGTCGTTGAGCTCTTGCCTCTCTTACCCCCTCTCTTAAGCCATATTCGCCTTGTTTCTATTGCGCTTTTGGCATGATTACCGTAGGATTGTCTCTTAATTTTTAATCCCCTAACGGATACGGATAATCAAAGTTTTTTGACGTCGTCTCTGGTGCGGTTTCCATCTCCACTTGCTATCCCCTTCGCAATGAAAAAACGCATTGCTATTCAAGACTTGCGAACAGGAATGTATATCACCGCCATGGACCAGTCCTGGTTTCAAACGCCCTTTCTTCGTCACAAATGGCTGATCAAACGAGATGACGAAATTACCTTATTGCGCAGCTATGGAATTCAAGAGGTGTTTATTGATACAGAAAAAGGTTGCGATGTAACCCAGGCATCCAGCCTTAATGAAACCTCAACAGTTCCTGATATCTCTTTGGAAACACCCTCATCCCCACCTCCCACCTTCGGTCCCAACCATGAAGACATCGACTCGGCACGCCTGCTC
>QJYE01000398.1 GCA_003235785.1 Nitrospirota bacterium | reverse complement strand
AAACTTGCCTTTCTAACATACTGGCAGTATTGAAAGAGTCTAATTTCACCGATACCGACCTTTTCCCTCACAGCCCATCTCTTAGTGATTTGTGCTGCTCACAAGGAAGACGCCTGTTATAATCATCGAAGGACGTGAGATATCTGGAGGGAATTCAGATTATTTGTTGGAAGATGGAGAAGCCACTCGGTCCTGCCGAATGAAATTGTTTTTTTCACTTTGTCACAGGGTAAGCCCTGCAAGAATCCCCTTTGGGAAGGATAATAATTAAGAAACATTGGAATTTCATGGTCCGGCCCAAACATTTAGACTTCATAGAACAAACCAATAACGGAGGTGAAAGATGAAGAAGCTTGCAATTTTGTTGATCTTGGTTTTGATGGCTACTTCCGCCTATGCAGACCAAGCCCTAATTGAGAAAGCAAAAGCGGAGGGAAAAGCAACTTTTTACGCCAACATCACTGCCATTGAACCCATCATGGAGGCCTTCACCAATGATTACGGAGTCAAGGGAGAGTACACCAGAATCTCCACCTCAAAATTCCTTGCCACCGTCTTGACGGAGTACCAGGCCGGCAAGCTTTTGGCCGACGTAGTTCAGGCGCCGCTGCCGATCCTGGAATTCCTCAAAGATAAGGGTGTCCTGGCCTCATACCAATCGCCTGCGGCCGCCGGCTACCCCGAATGGACAAGAAAGGACGACAAAATTCAGATTTTCGGTATTGAATACGTCGCCCTGATTTACAACAAGGAGCTAGTCAAGCCAAAGGACGTTCCCAAGCGTTACGAGGACCTGACAGACCCCAAGTGGCAGGGAAAAATCGTCATGGCCAACCCTGCCTCTCATGCCACCACTATTTCCTGGCTCGTAGGGCTGAAGGAAAAGGTTTTCCCGTCGACAGAGGCTTGGATGAAGTTCGTCAAGGGACTCGCGGCCAACAAACCCATGTTCGTCGCCTCATTCGGCCCCACCCCTGCACCGGTAGAAAGTGGCGAGAAGTTGATCGCCATCTCCATGCCGAAATACATCATCACCAAGGCGCCTGCCCCCCTGGATTGGGCGAGAGTCCAACAACCCCTGCTGGGCAGTCCCCGGGGAATAGCGGTCACCGCCTCTGCTTCTCACCCCAATGCTGCCAAGCTGTTTGTGGATTACTGGCTGTCCAGAGATGCCATGAAGCTGCTGGCCGATAAAGTAGGTGAGTATGTCCTCCGCCCGGGCGTCTATCCACCCATCGACGGCATCGACAAGGCAGAAGTCCTGCCGATCCGGGAGTTGTCGGATGACGAAATCCGTTATTGGGGGGGCGAATTCAAGAAGATCTTCGAAATGGACTAAAACCGTTTTCCCTCATTGACCCCAACCACTTCGCAGTCCTGAGACCTATACTACCAGGTCTCAGGACTTTCTCGGTAGCCATTCATGGAGATCCGCATCAACAATCTGAGCAAGGATTTTTTTTCCGAGGGCAAGAGGATCAAAGCCCTGTCGAACATCGCCCTAACTATTCCGGCGAATC
>QJYE01000364.1 GCA_003235785.1 Nitrospirota bacterium | reverse complement strand
TCAAAAACATAGGGCAGTTTCTGGCATTTGGCAACGGAAGGGTCAGCTTTCAGGATTTCCCATTTTTCTTGAACCAGAAGACGCAACTCACCATCGAACGATTGCCGGGAGATCTCAACACAATTCAACTAGATCTTCGATGTATCGAGGAAGTGTATGAGATTAGAGAAAGGGAAGCCGCAGACACGCGAGTCAATCGTGGTCTGTTACCAAATTTATCACGATACTCGAATAATCCGAGGGGAACAAGTCAACGAAACCGTCGAACTCCGATGCGCATGGAATCTGCCGGACGATAAATATCTCACCAGCACCCCAAGCGAACGCCCTCCAGATTCTGGGAGCTTGAAGTTGAAGGCACACGATCAGGTATGGATTACAAAAGTCGTTTCCTCCTACCGGTCTATGCCGGCACTCCGTAGCCGATTTTTCTCTTTAAGACCCACCGCCAGAGATCTCAGAGAATGTGTCTTACAAAAAAATCATCGCTGCACCAAAGTGGATGGATGACGATAGAGTAGGCAAAAGGCTGAACTCATGATCTCTGCTCATCAGGGAAGAGGGGGTAACGATGGGTTTGATAAATAGAACGCACTACTGAGCAGGTAGATGTTGGACCGAAATAATCTGCGCGTCCAGATAGAGCTCTAACCCCGAGCCTTCACCGGGATGATCAAACCCGAGGTTGAGTTTCTGGCCAATCGCCGTCAGCTGAACAAATTTTCCCCAATTGCTTACCTGATCCGGGATGGTGACGGTCTCGGTCACGGTCATGAGGAAATCATCCTCCCCATCTTCTCCCAACTGAGAGTCTGCCGAATCTCGGTCAATGAAGGTAAAAGTAATTTGCACGACT
Source organism: Nitrospirota bacterium (assembly GCA_003235785.1). Lineage (GTDB taxonomy): Bacteria > Nitrospirota > Nitrospiria > Nitrospirales > UBA8639 > Nitrospira_E. The sequence goes on along the minus strand of QJYE01000364.1, from coordinate 4,245 downwards.
AGTTTCTCGTGAGAGGGATTGCTCCATTGCGTCCAGACTTCAAAGGTTTTTAGGTCATTCTGATGAAACCGGCCAATGTCCGTGAGCCCCAGATGGAGGGGATAGGCTTGGCGATTTAAAAACGTGGGACTAGCACCTAGGCCAACAGAAGGCACACTGCAGAATACAATGCAGAAAAAAAGAGTCAGGAAAACGTGTAATCGGGGCCGCACCAGATTACCTCCCCTGTTCATTGAATCTTGTTCTTATTAGTATCCCTCCGTTGGAGACCTTTTGCAATACCTCCTTATTGGATCACCGAGCAATACCCCATTGGTGGTACGAAGCCTGATACTACTTAAAGAAGAAAGGAAAGAAAGAAGAAAAGAATGGCAGGAGAAAAAGTGTTACTCAGATGGGAGATGTTGGACCGAAATGACCTGCGCATCCAGATAGAGCTCTAACCCCGAACCTTCACCGGGATGATCAAACCCGAGGTTGAGTTTCTGGCCAATCGCCGTCAGTTGAACAAATTTCCCCCAATTGCTCACTTGTTCAGGAATCGTCACCGTCTCGGTGACGGTCATGAGGAAATCATCTTCCCCATCTTCTCCCAACTGGGAGTCCGCCGAATCTCGATCAATAAAAGTAAAGGTAATTTTGACGACAACCTTTTCGTGGGAAGGGTTGTTCCATTGCGTCCAGACTTCAAAGGTTTTTAGGTCATTCTGATGAAACCGGCCAATGTCCGTGAGCCCCAGATAAAGGGGATAGGCTTGGCGATTTAAAAACGTGGGACTGGCCCAAAGGGCTGTCGAAGAAAGACTAAAAGATAGGAACCAGGCAAGAATAAAAAAAACACGCAATTGAGACTGCACCGGACTTCCTCCACTTTACCATGAGTCTTTTCACATATCCTTTCCTTTCGGCAGCTTGGTGACATTCCTTGCCTGATGCATTCCGGGTCAACCCAACACTGAACAACGCCACAAAACAAACAAAGCGCCCCACTCAAGACATCAGTCAGGGAGTTGAAAATCGATAACGCAACTCCAACATGTGCAAGTCCACACCGCGATTATTTCCGTAGATCGTGGCATCGGACATATGATGGAAGCGATAGCCCGCTAAAAGATTCCAGGGGAGATGAAAGAGTACTCCACCATGGGCAATAAATTGAAACGGCCCTCCAATGTTTTGTCCCGGAAAATCCCATTTGCTGAGAAGCGCACCCCCAAGCCCAAAATCAAGGGTGGTTCGCCAGCGCTGTTTGGTCACCGCAATTCCCCAAGTCAGTGTGCTAATAAACCCCGTCTCACCATCACCCCTCAAAGCCCCGGCAGTGGTATTGACTTGATACCGGGCTTTCCAATCCCAGGGAACGTCCCAAACTCCCGGAAACCCCAGGACACCCACCACATCGAATTGTTCAAAGTCCACTTTTTCGCCTGGAGGCAATCCTGCGTCTTTAAAGTTGACGGCTCCTCGAATTCCGACCGACGTCCACTCAAATTTCTCTCCCCAACTTTGGATGGGGAAGAGAACCAACAAGAACAGTAGAAACACAATGTACATGGTGATGGCCATCAGAAAGAGACCCAAGAAAGTCAATCGGCAATGAATTGTGATCTCGCCAAATGACAGAGGGAACAAGAAGACCTCAAGGTCACGTTGTCCATTCGTGAAGAGGCTAACTATTCCAGTCAGATTGGAGAGCGAATAACATCCCTCCCAATGCTAAGAACAGCTTCAATGAATTCCATCCCTTCACCTAACAAAGAGTCAAATGATTTGATGAACCATTACACCACCCAACAACCCTATTTCGGAAACAGTCAACGAAGGGAGCAACAGCCACAGGAATCAGCCAAAGGAAGGGCATCTGTGGCCTCATGGAAGCCTAGGACCTGGTAAAGCTTCCGCTCATAAGGCGCTAGTCCTTCCAATCGAAGCCGGTAGCCGCAGCCAGGGAACGAGGAGTTTGAAGACCGGTGAGACGTCGATCGCCAATAGTCCAGGTGGGATAGCTTTTGACCTTCTCTGCCGCGCAAGCTTTGGTAAGGGCACTGCCTCGACCGCCTGAACTGCATTCAACATACGGAAGCCGCTTGGCTGACGCTTCAAAAATGGCCTTCTGTTCCTGACAGCGGGGGCACCAGTAGGCGCCATAGAACTTGGCTCCCGTATTAGTCAGGTGAATGGCAAGAGCCTGAAGTTGTGGATCTTCCGGACCTGCCGCCGCATCAAACACACCGCTATAGTGTAGGTGCAAACCACCGACAAGAAGCGCCGCGATCACGAGGGCTTCCTTCAACGAGGTCGACCAGTTAGGTGGTTGCCGAACGAGGGTAAGAATCATTATTCCCGTGATGATGCCAAATGAAGCAAGGCAATAGGGACAGGTGGCTTCAATTTCTACAACTGAGACCACTGTCAGATATGCACTAATGGCAAATCCGCAGACTGCCACGAACACGATCAATGTCCACGTACCAGGCTTTCTTTGAGCACGCCAGATCAAATGGGCCAGGATCACATAGGTCAATAAGCCCCAAAAGGCCATCGGCATGCCAAGAAAGGTTGCCCATCGACTGGCTTGCACTAGATCGCATCCTGACCCCTCGCTGCAAAAAGCCGGATGAGCCTCAAACCAGGCGACATAGGTGAGGTAGCAGGTTAAAAGCATGCCGATTCCGGCAAGCCCCAACAGAACCATTTCCAAAGCCGGCATGGCCTTGTCCCCCCTGGCAGAATTCAAACTGGAATGGTCCAGGCTGCTTTCGGAACTCTCGGAATGTTGACGTCTACTACGCTTGCCCATTAGATAGTCCTTGGTCAGTGACAACTGGAAATAATCAGTGAAAATGCCTGGTCAAACTAGTAAAAAGAAATATCAAAACCATCAGGAGAATGCAATCACCACCTGAGAATCGAGCCGAACGATGCGAACGTATATCGAACACACAAGACCCATTAGAAGCGTCATGCTACTATACCTACCGGCAGTCAGAATCCAGGTCAATTAACGAAAAGGCTGAGCACTTACTCATGAAAAAGCAACTCAGAATCGTGGCAGGAGAAAACATCCCCTATGTGGAAGAGGCCGTCCAAGGCCTAGGCGACTTGATCCTCTTGCCAGGTCGATCAATCAGATCTGTCGATTTACACGATACGAACATTTTACTCATTCGATCCATTACGCCCGTCAATGAGGCCTTACTCAAAAACACTCCGGTGGAATTTGTCGGATCGGCTTCGGCAGGGACAGACCACATAGATACGGCCTACCTCCAATCTCAAAACATCGGATTTGCCTCGGCTTCAGGATCCAATGCAAATTCGGTCGCCGAATACGTCATCGCGGCCTTGCTCCTTCTGGCCAATCAACAGCACTTTTCTCTTGAAGGAAAAACCATTGGCATTGTCGGTGTAGGAAATATCGGAAAATTGGTGCAGCACAAGACCAAAGCCTTAGGCATGCGCCCGATCCTCAATGATCCATTCTTAGCTGAAACCGGCCAGATCGATCATCGCTCTTTAGAAGAAACCCTCGGCTGTGATGTGGTGACCGTGCATACGCCATTGACCACCGATGGCCCCTATCCCACCCATCATTTATTCAACGAACACACATTGAAATGGCTCAAACCAACAACGATCTTTATCAATGCCGCACGTGGTGAAGTGGTGGATACACAGGCCTTACTTGATGCCATCACCCATCAGCAAATCGGCCCCACGATCATCGATGTCTGGGAAGATGAGCCTGCAATCAATTGGGATCTTTTTCAAGCGGTCACTCTGGGCACTCCCCATATTGCCGGTCACTCACTGGACGGCAAAGCCAATGGCACATTCATGATCTATGCGGCACTCTGCAAGCATCTTGGCGTGGAACCCTCATGGAATCCGACGCAAGTACTCCCTCCACCGATAGTGCCATTATTCGAAATCCCGGCTAACCCGTCATCCAACCAGGAGGCGATACGGGAGGTCGTCACTCAATGCTACGACATTCAAGCCGATTATCATCGAATGCAAGCCTTGCTGGCTTCACCTCCGCATGAACGCCCACCTCTGTTTGATGCCCTTCGCAAAAACTACCCCATTCGACGAGAATACCACCGAACTACGGTCAAGCTTGCCAAAAGGATGAGTCAGCTACGCAAAATAGTAGCAGAACTAGGCTTTTCAACGATCGGCGGAGAAAACTAAATTTAATTCGCAGGCATTTGGCACATGAAAGCAGCTTCAAGCGAAGATCCG
>QJYE01000216.1 GCA_003235785.1 Nitrospirota bacterium | reverse complement strand
CTTTTTATGGGTGTCCTCGCATCATTCGTTCTTTACTGATTCTTTGATTATCTCGGTATCAATGTCCTGTCTGTGGTGAAAACGCCGGGACGCAGACGACGAGATATTCTGCCCGATTCGGTGTACTGTATCGCACCCTTTCTCCCGGGTGACAGGTGACGGCTTGACCAGCCTTGATTTCCAGGACGTTGTCTTTGTTCTCAACCTGGATCATCCCTTTCAAGCCAACCCTGGTTTCCGAAAACTTGTGTTGTGGTTCATTTTCGGCCCATCCGGATGGGCAAACGATTCGAGCCGTACTCACCGTGTCATCCTGTGTGGCGACCCGGCCAGGCATATTCCTCAATGAGTTTGGATTTGGTTCCAGCAGGTGGAATGACGCCGGGTTGTGTGATAGGAGTGGGCATCGTACAATTTCCTTTCATTTTTCCAACTTGTTATTCCTCCTCGTACTTGCTACGGGGTTACCGCGTAGGTTCTCCCTTTGGAAAAGGGGGGTAGAGGGATTTTCAACTTCTTTGTACCTCTGAATACCCCGCAGTCTTGCTGCGGGGATCATTTATTCCTTAAGTTAATTAAGTCACCTTGTCAATTAAGCGTTCTCTCTTTCTTTTTTTCTGCATATTTTTGTGTGCGTGAGCCGGCTGTAAATTATTGAAGTAGCACCTGAGGAATTGTCGATATGCTTATTCACGGTCTGCATTTTAACAACATCAAAGGCGACATCTTTGGTGGGGTAGTGGCTGCGGTCATCGCAGTGCCATTGGCCCTGGCGTTTGGCGTGGCTTCCGGGGCAGGCGCTGAGGCGGGTCTCTATGGGGCAATTTTTGTCGGGTTCTTTGCGGCGTTGTTCGGGGGGACGCCAGCGCAGGCCTCTGGGCCCACCGGGCCCATGACTGTGGTCTTTGCCGGGCTCCTGGTGGAAATGAGCAGTCATCCAGAATTGGTTTTTACGACCGTGGTCTTGGGCGGTGTGGTTTTGGTGGTGTTGGGTTCTTTGGGAATCGGACGTTATATCAGCCTTATGCCCTATCCGGTGATCTCCGGATTTATGGGTGGCATTGGGGCGATCATTATTATTTTACAAATTGGGCCTTTGTTGGGTCATGACGCCAAACCTGGCGGGGTGATTCCCAATGTGATGGGCGTGCCAGAATTTGTCCAAGATCCTATCCTGCATGCGATCATTCTGGCGGGAATGGCCTTAAGTATCACGTATCTCACACCAAAATCTTTGGGTCGAGTTGTTCCGCCACCCTTGTTGGCGTTACTTGTGTGTACGCCAGCAGCCCTATGGTTCTTCCCTGAGGCGCCGGTCATCGGTTCAGTTCCATCGAGCTTTCCTCAATTTCTTTTCCCCACAATAGAGATCGAATTTCTCCCTCTCGTGATCGAAGGGGCATGTGTCCTTGCCTTACTTGGGGCGATCGACAGCTTGCTCACCTCCTTGGTCTGCGACAATATGACGCGCACCCAACATGACTCTAATCGGGAGCTTATTGGCCAGGGCATAGGCAATATGGTGGCCGGACTTTTTGGAGGGTTGCCTGGCGCCGGAGCCACAATGCGATCCGTGGCCAATATTCGATCTGGTGGGCGCACCCCAATTTCCGGCGCGTTCATGGGTCTGGTTCTTTTAGGTACGTTACTCTGGTTGGGGCCGTTGGCTGAAAAGATTCCACTTGCCGTCCTGGCCGGCATCTTACTGAAGGTCGGTGTGGATATTATCGATTGGCGATTCTTGCGGCATGTCTGGGAAGCTCCACGAGCCGATGTGGGTATCATGGTTGTGGTCTTTTTTATTACGGTTGCCGTGGATCTCATTACGGTGGTCGCGGCAGGCGTGGTGCTTGCAAGTTTATTCTTCGTGAAGGAGATGGCCGATCTGCAGTTGGCCAATATGAAGGTCATTACCGAAGTGCACGAAGAGTCGCCACTGACGCCGGAAGAAGCCGCCGTGATGGATCGTAACGCGGGAAAAATTGTCCTTATTCATGTGGATGGCCCCATGAGTTTTGGCTCAGCCAAAAATATGGTACGTCGCTTAGAGACCGCACCAGGGCTAGGAACCTTCACGAGTTGTGTGCTGGATTTATCGGATGTCCCGGTGATTGATGGAACCGCCGCATTAGCTATCGATGACATGCTGCGTATCATTCGTGCCCACAAGCAACATTTATTTTTCGTCGGGATGCAGCCAAAAGTGGAGAAGGTTTTAGAGGGATTCGGGGTGTTAGGGCACATTCGGCCTGGACATCGTGTTGAAACCAGATTGGAAGCGCTTCGACGGGCGGCGGAGGCGGACGGAGAATTTCTCCCTTCGACGCCGTAAGCTTGATGAGTGGTTAAGGGGGTTATGCTGATAGCGAGGGTCTAAATCACCGCATTATGGGCGTTGGTTGTAGGCGACATCAAAGAGTGTTTCTGGTTGGGAGTGGGTCCCCCGTATTTGATTGACGACCTGTTGGGCCCAATCAAAATATTCCCGTCGACGTTCGAGATGCCAATTTTTCGGTGGGCTGTGGGCCATATCTCGTAGGTTGCAAATTTTATCGGCCAACTTCACAAGTTTGGCGTGATGGCTGATGGTTGATGCATGCTCAATTTGCAGCCGCTTTCGTTCTGCCTTGGATTTGGTTTTATTGTCCGTGACTTCCAGCACAATCCGGGTGATCTCGGCTCCAAACGTTTCCAGCAATTCCTCTTGAGTCGTTTCCGTGTCTTCCACCGTATCGTGGAGTAATGCGGCACAGAGTAAATCCGAAGAAATAAATCCTCCTTCGTTGGAGAGGACTCTGGCCAACTCTATGGGATGGTTGATATAGGGAGAGGCCTCGATGCTTTTCCTACGCTGGTCGCGATGTTTGTGGGCCGCGAAAGCTAACGCTTTTAGAATTAAGGGAATGTTTCCCATGGGTGTGTGGTGGAGAAAAGGGAATACGAGAATCTGGCGTTTCTGCGAATCATACTCCTTCCCGTATGGTCTTGAATAGAGTAAAGCTGGAGGAAGATTACCTGAAGGCCCAGTGTAAATAGGTTCCGTACACCAGCATTTGGATACAGGTCAGGGGAATACCGATTCTGGCAAAACTCCAAAAGCTGAGCGTCTGGCCTTCCTGTTCCGCCCGCTGAATAATGATGACGTTGCTGGCGGCTCCAAGAATGAATAGATTGCCGGCAATCGTACTCCCTGCGGCCAGAGCCATCAAGGTTGCGAGGGAACCGTGACTTTCTTCCACCAGAGGGAGGTAGAGTGCGACAAGGGGAACGTTGGAAATCAATTGGCTGACTGTCAGGCTCAACCCGAGCACCGACGGTAGTGAATTGAGGTCCAATTGAAGCCGGGTTGTCCATTCCTGCAGGAGCCCTGTTTGCCAGACGCTAGCCATGAGTACGAACAGAGACGCGAAGAAGACCAGGGTTGGCCAATCCACACGTCGTAGGAGTGTGACACGGTGAGGACTCAACAGGAGGAGCGGGACTGCGGCGGTTACGGCGATGGCGCTCAGTCGAATCTCAAGAGGGAACCCGAAGGCGACCCCCATCATCTTGAGTCCTACAAAAATAACCACCATCAGAACGCTCCATCGGGCAAGGCGAGCCAGTTGAGGATCTGAGACGGGAACCCCTGAAGGTGCCTGAAGTTTATGATGGAACGCGTCAGGCATCATGACTCGCAACACCACAAACGCCAAAGCCAGGCTCAGGAACGTGGGAAGGGCCAGGAACTGGACAAATGTGATAAAAGGGGAGGGCACCGGCCCTTCAATAGCAATTAATAGGTTTTGGGGGTTGCCGATGGGGCTCATCACGCTTCCCGTCGTAATCGCCAAGGCCAATGCCATGAGGAGAAGACGCGGGTCAAGGCGGTTCTCGCGGGCTAATCGTAGCATTAACGGTGTGCCCACGATGGCCAGCGTATCGTTCATCAAAATCGCCGATCCCAAGCCTCCACCAATTAAGATGGCCGCCACCAGTCCGTTGACTGTATGAATCCGGTGCCATCCTCTAGACGCCAGCGAATTCAGATAGCCGCTCATAATCAAGGCTTCTCCCACGACAAACATGCCAAATAAAAAAACCATGACATCGAGGTCAATAGCCTGAAGGGCTTTCTGAAGAGTAATTTGTCCAGTGAAGAGTACGAACGTGGCGCCGGCAAGCATGGCCTGCCAGATTTTCACGGGGATACCCCCGATTTTTCGAAAGGCGATCACCAGAAAAACGATTCCTAAAACCAGAAGAGAAAGATTCATTGGTGGGTAGTGCAAGGCGGGGCTGAAACGAGTTGAGGCATTGAAAGAAGCATGGTGTGGTAAATGGTGAAGTGCGGGTGACGGGATCGTATCAGTATTGGTAAAGATATGGAAATGGCGGTTCCCTGTTAAAAAATGTGTTTACCGTTATGAAGAAAGGACAATGAAATGGATATCGTCACGATCATGGGCTATGTGGCAGGGGTGTGTACCACTTCAGCGTTTCTTCCACAGGCTGTTAAAATTGTGAAGACCAAGCATACGAAAGATATTTCTTTGATGATGTATTCCGTGTTAACCACGGGCATTGTGTTGTGGTGTGCCTATGCTTTCATCAATCATGATTGGCCGCTGGCCCTCGCAAATGGTGTCACCTTGTTTTTGGCGGGATGGATTCTCATCCTCAAGCTCCGGTATGGCTAGCCGCTCAAGAAAAGCCATGGTTTGTCGTGACAACGTGACCCTCGCGATGAGGGGAAGAGCCAACCGGAGAAGGGAAGGAGCGTAGCAGTCGATGAGGAAGGAAATGGATTGTTTCATGCGTCATGACGCCAGGTGGATGTCGACCACTTTTTGCACGATTGTATGTCTGTTGTTGCTAAGCCCGTTAGCTGTGGCCAATCATCGAGGTTCGGAAGGGCATACGAATTCTGAGATTATTGATTCGGAAAAACCAAGCGGTCACGTCATACCCGGCGCGTTGTTTCAAGTGTATTGGGTGAACAGTAAGGTATTGGTTGAAGATGAGATGCCGACCCATACGCAAGTAGAGGAGACCATTCAGACAGTAGTGGATGCGTTGAGCGAGATGGTGACCCATCGGACTCAATATCCACGATTTGATGAAACTCTCAC